>JBDRTP010000108.1:0-8142 GCA_043823965.1 Chloroflexota bacterium | reverse complement strand
GGGTAATCGCCGATGGCGGTCGGGTCGCCCATAACGACGAAGACGTTATGAATGCCGAGGGCGTGTGCAGCCAGCAGGTCGCCTTGTACACGCAGCAGGTTGCGGCCGCGCGTCGGGAAGTGCAATGTAGTTTCGATTCCGACCTGGTGCTGAATGACATCGCACACGGCCCAGGCGGACATTCTCATGCGCGCCATTGGGCTGTCGGCGACGTTGATGATGTCCGCGCCCGCCTCGGCGAGCAGGCTGGCCCCGGCGACGAGCTTGTGGGTTGCAAGGCCGCGCGGTGGGTCCATCTCGACCGCGATGATGAACTTGCCATCCGTCAGTTTTTGCGCCAGTTGGGAGGGCAAACTGTCTTCTGAGACCTCCGAGGTCTCCAAGACCTCGGAGGTCTGTTGAATCCACTGCGGCCCACAGCCTTCTGGAAACTTGTCCAATGCGGCGCGCATGGCGGCGATGTGCTGAGGCGTCGTCCCGCAGCACCCGCCGACGATGTCGGCTCCGGCTTCGCAGAAAGCCAGGGCGTAATCGCCGAAATAACCTGGGTTGGCTGGATACATAATCCGCCCGCCGACCTGTTCCGGCCAACCGGCATTGGGCTTGATCCAGAACCTGGCCCCTGGCTCGGCCTGGCGCATTTGCTTGAACAAGCGTAACAGTTGCGCCGGGCCGCCGGAGCAGTTGACGCCAATCACATCCGCACCCGCTTCAGTCAGCGTTTTGGCGACCTTTTCGGGCGCGTCGCCCAGCAGGGTGCGGTCGTCGCGGGTGAAAGTCATGGAGGCGACAACGGGGATATCAAATTGTTTCGCCGCCTGGATGGCTTCCTGAATTTCGTACAAATCGCTCATCGTCTCGATGATAATCAAATCCACACCGGCTTCGGCAAGCGCGAAAAGCTGCTCGGCGAAAGCGGCGCGGGCTTCCTCGGGCTGGACGCGGCCATAGGGCGCAATCCGCACGCCGAGCGGGCCGACATCGCCCGCAATCAGCACGTCTTTGAAAGATGCGGATATGGCGCGGCGGCACAATTCCACACCTGCGCGGTTGATTTCGGCGACTTTGTCTGCGAGGCCGTGTTTTGCCAGTTTGTAGCGGTTAGCCCCGAAGGTATTCGTCTGGATGATATTCGCGCCGGCTTCGATGTATTCGCGGTGAATATCGGCCACGGCGGCCGGGTTGGTCAGGTTGAGTTCGTCGAAACACTTCTCAAAACTGATGCCGCGCGCGTGGAGCATCGTGCCCATCGCCCCGTCGGCGAGGAGGGGGGTGGGAGAGGAGAGAAGGTTGAGGAATTTGTTCGCCATACTTGCTCCCGTGGAGCGGGATGTTATCCCGCTCAGCGATACGGGCAGGATAACATCCTGCCCCACGTGCTACAAATCATATTGACAGTATGTCCACTTCCATTCCTTCCAATCATCCACAAGTCCAGCTTTGACAGGATTGTAAACCACATATTTGACAATGCGCTCTAATTCGGCATCATCGCGGACGATGTGGTCGTAGCTTTCGTCCTGCCAAAATGTGCCACTTCTGCTCAAAATCAAGTTTGCCTGCCTGGCAGTGCGGCCTTTCAATGAATGGAGAATTTCGCTCAAGCCATAGCAAACGCTCTCGGCTTTTTCCAGCGGCGTGCAGACCAGATGGACATGATTGGGCATGATGCAGAAAACAAGAAGTTCATAAACCTTGCCATCGCGAAAGTGTAATGCTTCCGATACAAGCGCCGCGATGCGTTCATCTTTGAGAAAGAAATCTCCGTAGGTGGTGGTGTGCAGGTACTCATCCAATTTTCCGAACAGGCGGCGGTGTTCCAAGTCGGCTTGACGGTAGCGTTCCTGCTTGTCGGAAATTTTGGCAATAGAATGTTCTATTCTTTGCGATTCCAGCGATAGTTTTTCGAGAATGTCGGCGGGAAGTGAATTTGCGAGGCGAAACGTGATGAAATAGGTTGCGCCAGGAACTTGAATGTGGGGCAAACGCCGGCGGTAGAATTCTCGAAAAGCAAGTTTATTCATGGTGGTTGTGGAGCGGAATGTTATTCCGCTCTCCCTCCAGTCAGGCTGGGCGGGATAACATCCCGCCCCACGATTTGGGTTATTTCATCAATTGTTCTACGCGACTTTCGCCAATGCTGTAATACTTCGCTTGCGTATGATGCACCACAATCGCCGCAGTGGACTGTTCAGGCACAAGCTGGTAGGCCGAGGTCAGCGACATGCCCAGTTCCTTCTCGGCCGGCAGCAAATCGAAGACCTTGCGATGGTCTTGAAGTTCAGGGATTGCAGGATAGCCCCACGAGTAGCGCTTGCCCTGTCCTTCCGGAATCCCCAGCTCGCGGCGGATGTGACGATGCAGGTATTCGGCGGTCGCCTCGGCGGTCTGGACGGCCAGGCCGTGGGTGAAGTAGCCCTCCGAGTAATTGCCCTCCGCCTGGAATTGGTCAAAGCGCTGGGTGGCCTCTTGTCCTACCGTAACTACCTGGAAGGCGACGATATCCATCCGCCCTGATTCTACGGAAGCAAAGTAGTCGGCCAGGCAGAGATGGTCGCCATCCGGCTGGCGAGGGAAGGTAAAACGAGTCAGCGATTCAGGTGAATCAGCGCTGGGCGCGGGGTCGTAGATGATAAGCTCGTTGCCATCTGATTGACAAGGGAAGAATCCGTAAACAGCCTGGGGCTTGAGCCAACCTGCTTTCATCGCCTCGCGTTTCATACGCTCCAGCCGAGAATCGAACTCTGCTTTCAACTTCTCCCACTCCTGGCCGTGGGCGTTCTTTGCGCCCCATGAAAGGCGGTAGAGTTCGTTTATGAACAGGTGCTGGAAGATGATTTCCAGCGGCATATCTTTCACCAATCGCGCCCCAAGTTTTTTGGGAAGGGCGATTGGCGCGGGGACAACCTTCGAACGTTCCAATGTTCCAGCCTTTATACTATGTGATGTGCGTCCCATTTCCGTGTCGGCTTCTTGACGCATGCGCTCGAACAGCGGCCCTCGTTTCTGAGGGTTGCTGAGCGCATCCATTGTTTCCAGGCCTTCGAATGCGTCTTTGCAATAGAAGACGCCCGGCTCATAAGGTGTGCCATCTTCAGTGAACAGGATGCGCCGTCCGAAACGCCGGTTGATGGCCGCCCCGCCGACCAGCACGGGGAATTTCAGCTCGCGGCGGTGCAGTTCGTTGATGAGGAGCGGCATCTGTTTGGAGGTGTTGACCAGGAGCGCGCTCAGCCCGATGGCGGTGGCGTTCACATCCGCAGCTTTGGAGATGATCGCCTCGGCGGGGACTTGCTTGCCCAAATCAACGACCGAGTAACCGTTGTTAGCCAGGATGGTCTTGACCAGGTTCTTGCCTATGTCGTGCACGTCGCCATAGACGGTGGCCAGCACAATCAGCCCCTTGCTGACGCCTTCTATCTTATCGAGGTAATTTTCGAGATGGGTGACGGCTTTTTTCATCACCTCGGCTGATTGCAGCACGAACGGCAGGATCAGCTCGCCTGCGCCGAACTTGTCGCCGACTTCCTTCATGGCAGGGAGGAGGACTGTGTTCAAAATAGAAACAGCGGCAACATGATTGGCTTCTCTCTGCCCCTTATCCCCTTTCCCCTCAGCAGGGGATAAGGGATAGGGGACAAGGGAATCAATATCCGCCTCCACGCCTTCCTTGTGACGATGCAGGATGCGCCAGTGCAGGCGCTCTTCGGCGCTCATGCCCTCGGTCGGCTCGCGCTTAAGACCTGACAGGTCTCCGAGACCTGTCAGGTCTTGCTTTTCGAAGTGCTCGATGAAGCGCTGCAGGGCATCCGGGCGACGGTTGAGGATCAGGTCTTCGGCCAGTTCACGTTCATGGCTGGGAATTTCGGCATACGGCGTTATTTGCGCCGCATTGACGATGGCCATATCCAGCCCGGCCTGCACGCAGTGATACAGCATGACCGAGTTCAGCACCGGGCGAGCAGCAGGGGAGAGACCGAACGAGGCGTTAGAGACGCCCAACGAGGTCAGCACACCCGGCAGGTTCTGCTTGATGAGGCGGATTCCCTGGATGGTATCAACGGCGGCGTTGACAAACTCCGGGTCGCCGGTGGCAAGTGTGAAGGTCAGGGCATCGAACACCAGCGCTTCGGGGCGCAGGCCGTGTTCGTCCACGGCGATGTCGTAGATGCGCCGGGCTACCTCTAGTTTGCGCTGGGCGATCTTGGCCATGCCGTTTTCGTCAATCGTCAGGCACAGGACGGCGGCGTTGTGGGTCTTGGCCAGGGCAAAGACCTTATCGGCTTTGGCGCGCCCGGCTTCCAGGTGGGTGGAGTTGAGCAGGCAGCGCCCGGGGGCAGTCTTGAGGGCGATCTCCATCACGTCCGGCTCGGTCGTGTCAATCACCAGCGGCACGTCCACGCCCATTTCGAGTTTCTTGACCACCTTGCGCATCAGCTCGCCCTCGTCGGGACGCTCCGTGACAGCCACGGAAATGTCCAGGGCATGCGCGCCGCCCGCCACCTGGGCACGCGCCAGCTCGAGGATAGCGTCGTAATCTTCGGCCAGCAGGATCTGCTTGAACTTGCGGCTGCCCTGCGCGTTGCAGCGTTCGCCGATGAGCAAGGGCGGCGGGTCCTGTCGCATGGTAGTGGCTGAAATAGAGGAAGCCAGGCGCGGGGTCGCCCTTCGACTGCGCTCCGGGGGGTGGTCAGGGTGCGGGCGTCCGTGCAATTTGTCCACCAATCGCTTAAGGTGGGCGGGCGTCGTCCCGCAGCAGCCTCCCACCACGCGGATGTTATGCTTCTCGACGAACTCGGTCAATACCTCGGCGAAGGGTTCAGGCTCGAGCGGGTAGACCGCCTGCCCATCCACGTTGAGCGGCAGACCGGCATTTGGGATGCAGGAGACGGGCAGCGAGGACTGTTCGCCCAGGATGCGGATCGGTTCGCGCATGTGCTCGGGGCCGGTGGAACAGTTCAGGCCGATGACGTCAATGGGCAGGCCTTCGAGGATGGTCAGCGCAGCGGCGATGTCGGTGCCGAGCAGCATCCGCCCGCTCGTATCCAGCGTGACCTGGGCCTGGAGCGGCAGCCAGACGCCGGTTTCCTCGTAAGCTTTCTGGATGCCAGTGATGGCGGCCTTGACTTCCAGGATGTCCTGCGATGTTTCGATCAGCAGCAGGTCCACGCCGCCACGGATTAGACCGGTAGCCTGTTCGCGAAAAACATTGGCCAGATCGTCGAAGCTGACGTTGGAGAGTTCGGGATCGTCGGCGGAGGGCAGTTTGCCTGAAGGGCCAATCGAACCCGCGACGAAACGAGGATGTGAGACCTCGGAGGTCTGCGGGCGCGAGTATTCATCCGCCAGACGCCGCGCCAGAGACGCGGCGGCCATGTTGATTTCGATCACGCGATCCTGCAAGCCGTATTCCGCCATCGTCAGGCGGTTGGCGCGGAAGGTGTCGGTCTCGATCACATCCACGCCGACCTCGAGGAACGAGCGGTGGACAGTCTCAACCGCCTGTGGATAAGAGATAACCAGGTAATCGTTGCAGCCGTTGAGTTTTTCACCGCCGAAGTGCTCGGCGGTCAGGTTTTGCGTTTGCAGGCTGGTGCCCATCGCGCCGTCGTAGACAAGGATTTTCTGTTCGAGGGCGTCGAGGTATTTGCGGTTTGTGTATTTACGATTCATATTCTTACCGTCTCCACAACCAGAGAATAAAATCCTGGTCGAAGGTCGGCGCGCCGAGGGCGTGGAGACGTTCCAGCACGGTGCCGCGATGATCCGTGCCATGATTGACCAGGTGCAGGAGCGCCTGCCAGCGTGGGCCAGGCATACCATTGGGATTCTGTTCCAGTTCGGCGCCGTTCAGGGTCTCCACATATTCGGTGACATCTTTGGCGACCTGCTCGAACAGTGCACGCGCCGCGGCTTGAGTGGGATAACTTTCGAATTTTACGTTGCCTACGTCGGGCAGATTTTTAAGTCCCGCCAGCCAGCGGCGGTCCGAATTGGAAAGATGCACCATCAGGTTGCGGATGGAGCCACGCGAGTAAGCATCATTCTGGACGAATTGCTCTTCCGTGATTTGGTCAATGCTTTCCCATGCGCGACGCGAGAGTGCATAGTGATATTCGATAAATGTGCGGATCATTTCAACCGATGACATACTAAACCTCCAAGTCTGGAGGCAGGACGGCTTTGCCTGCCTCAGTCATTTTACCTTCCTGGATAAGCTTGCGGGCTTTAGCTTTGTTGGCTTCAGTCCAGTTGGAAACTCTACGGCGCGGGGTGAAGCGCTGGACGTATTTTTCGGCGTCAATGGACTTCACCATGCTGTCCACCCAGCCGAAACAAAGAGCCTCCTCCACGGCCTCGTTGTAACTGATGGTCGGTTTGCCGGAGGATTTCTTGTAGATCACCAGCCAGATTTCCTTCTTGATCTTGTGATTTTCTGCCAGCCACTCACGGAACTGCTGACAATCTGTCAGGGAAAGGGACTCGCCAATTTTCAACTTCCACCTTCCAGGAAAAGCAGTCGAATTATACCCATTTATGTCCACTTTGTGGGCTGTGAATCCTTACCCCCCTCTGTCCCCCCATTTCTGCCTGCGCCAGTGCCGCCCTGGCCTGGCCGCCAGGACAGGCAGGCACAGGTGAACTTCGCCTGCACTTGCAGCAGGTGCAAGCGAAATGGGGGGATGAAAGGGGGGCGGGAAGGGGTCAACAGGCTTTTTCTCAGACGTTTGTGCTATTGACAGGTTCGTGAGCATGGGGTAAACTAATAACCGTTAAGTTTTTCTTTAACGGCTAGATGAAAATATGGGCACAGTTGAAACCCTCAGGGCATTCAAGCAGATCAAAATGCTCTCCGATCCCCGCCGCCTGGCGATCCTGCGCCGGCTGATGGCGGGACCGGCCACGCTCACCCACCTCGGCCAGGCGCTTGGCGAGCATCCGGCCTGGGTGCGGCACCACATCAAAAAGCTGGAAGAGGCCGGGCTGGTCGAAGTGAGTGAGGTCAAGGTCACCAGCGGCGTGACGGAAAAATTCTATCGTAGCCGCGCCGAAGCTTTCCTCATCCAGGAGATGGTCTTGCCGCAAGATACCAACCGGCCGACGGTCATCTTCTCCGGCAGTCACGACCTGGCTATCGAGCGCCTGGCCGGACAACTCTCCCCTCACCTCAATATGTTGACCTTGCCAGTTGGCAGCCTGGATGGGCTGGTCGCCTTGCGCCAGGGTTTTTGTCATCTTTCCGGCTGCCATCTGCTAGACAAGGATGGGGAATACAACGTACCATTCGTGCGCCACTTTTTCCCCGACCGGTCTACGTCGCTGTTTACGCTTGCTCACCGTCAGCAGGGACTGCTGCTTGCACCCGGCAATCCCAAGGGCATTCGCGGAGTTGCCGACCTGGCTCAGCCCGATGCGACCTTCATCAATCGCCAGCGCGGCTCAGGTACACGCCTGTGGCTGGATGCCCGGCTTCACGAGCTGGGCATCTCCGGCGAACAAATCCGCGGCTATGAGAATGTAGTTCCCACGCACACCGAATGCGCCCTGGCTGTCCAGCGTGGCGAAGCCGACGTGGCCCTCGGTCTGCAAGCCGCCGCCAGACAGCATGGGCTGGATTTCATTCCCCTGTTCTTTGAGCGTTACGATCTGACCGTCCTCCAGGAACAGACCGAGACGGTTGCGCCCCTGCTGGAATTCCTGCAATCTGGACATTTCCGGCGTGAAGTGGCAAGCTTGAGCGGCTACGATACCACGCACACCGGCGAACAAATTCTACTTTAGGAGAAAGAACAACATGAAGCGCACCCTCAACATCTTCCTGACCTTCGTCGTTTTTCTCTCCCTGGCACTTTCAGCGTGCGGGGCGTCCAACCCGACTCCTGCCGCGACCCAACTGGCTGCCACTGAACCGCCGACTCCGCCGACCGTCGTACTCTCGCCGACGCCCATCCCCAGGCCAACCAACCCAAACCTGATTTTGGCGACCACCACCAGCACGCAGGACTCGGGTCTGCTCGACGTGTTGATCCCGCTCTTCGAAGCGGAAACCGGCTACAAGGTCCAGACCGTTGCGGTTGGCACCGGTGCGGCGCTCAAGATGGGCGAGGAAGGTAACGCGGACGTGTTGCTCGTCCATGCACC
>JBDRTP010000107.1:0-3394 GCA_043823965.1 Chloroflexota bacterium | reverse complement strand
ACCGGAACAGCGGGGGCAGAATCGATCCTGCGGGAGGAGGAACGCGGCACCCTGCCGCGCCTGTTCACCACCCCCACGCCGCTGTGGACCATCCTGAGCGGCAAATTCATCGCCTCGGCGCTGATGGTGACCGTGCAGGTCGCCGTGCTGCTCGTCTTCGGCAGGCTGGTATTCGGCATCCATTGGGGCGCGCCGCTCACCGTCACGCTGGCGGCGCTGGGCATCGTCCTTTCGGCCTCCTCGTTAGGCATCTTCGTCATCTCCCTGCTCAAGAACGTCAAGCAGACCGGCGTGATCTTCGGCGGCGTGCTGACCATCACCGGCATGATCGGCATCTTCAGCGTTTTCACCACGAACGTCCCCAACGCCTCGAAGATTACCAACACGCTCTCTTTGATCGTGCCGCAGGGCTGGGCGATGCGCTCGCTGCGGCTGGCAATGGAAGGCGCTTCGCTGGCCGAGTTCACGCCCACCCTGGCCGGGATACTGGCCTGGAGCGCGGCCTTGTTCACGATCGGCATCCTGCGCTTCCGCAAACGCTACGCCTAGGAGCCTGCCATGCGTATCCTCGACCTGGCTCTCAAAGATCTATCCCAAATCGTGCGCGACTGGAAAGCCGCCGTTTTTCTGCTGGCCATGCCGATTGTCTTCACCCTGTTCTTTGGCATGATCTTCGGCGGCACCAGCCAGGCCGAGGTTGACCCGCGCCTGCCCGTCGGCATCGTGGATCAGGACAACGGGACTCTCGACCCGTACCTGCTCGACCTGTTGGAGGACTCCGAAGTCATCCACGTTCAGACGTTGGACGACGCTTCGGAACTGGAAAAGAAGATCGGCGATGAGGACTTTGCGGCGGGAATCGTCATCCCCGCTGGTTACAGCGCCTCGCTCCTCGACGGGGAGCCTGTCGCGCTGACCCTGACCGTTGACCCGGCCTCGAACGCCGCCGTGACCATCCAGAGTGAAATCCAGGCCGCCGCCAATCGCCTGCTCGCTGCCGTGCGGACGGCGGAGATCAGCACGCGGGCGTATGCGTCGCAGCAGGCCTTCGCCGATGACGCCGCACGCCAGGCTTACTTCGACGACGCCCTGGCGCGCACCGTCGCCGCCTGGGATACACCGCCGGTCTCCATCCAGGTCACCAAAACCGGCGAAGCGCAGCAGGCCGAACAGCCCTTCGCCAATTCCTACGCCCACTCCTTGCCGGGCATGATGGCCCAGTTCGCCATCGTCGGGCTGATGGGCGCAGCAGAAGTGATTGTGCGTGAGCGCAAGACGCGCGCCCTGCAGCGCCTGTTGACCACAGCCATCTCCCGCTTCGAGATCCTGATCGGTCATTACCTGGCGATGTTCATGCTCATCTTCGCCCAGTTCGTCATCCTGATCGCCTTCGGGCAATTGTTCCTGGAACTGCACTACGAAAACGCCTGGGACGCGACCGCATTGATGGCAGTCTCCATGGCGCTGGCCTGCGCCTCGATGGGACTGCTCATCGGAACACTCGCCAAATCCGAGGAACAGACGATCATGCTCACTCTGATCCCGATGTTCATTTTCGCCGGGCTGGGCGGAGCCTGGGTACCGCTGGAATTCACGTCACCAACCGTGCAGGCCATCGGTCACTTCTCCCCCGTCGCCTGGATGATGGACGGTTTCAAGAACATTCTCGTCCGCGGCCAGGGCCTGCAGGAGACGCTTCTGCCTGCGGGTATGCTGCTGGCCTTTGCGGTTGGGTTCTTCGCGCTGGCAGCCTGGCGGTTCAGAACTGTTTCGGAATAAATGCGTAAGAAGACCTCCGAGGCCATCACCGCCTCGGAGGTCTTCCTCACTGAACACTGAACACTGAACACTGAATACTGAAAACTGGTCACTGGTCACTGGTTACTTGCTCTTCACCGCCTCTTCCAGCATCTTCGTCGTTACAGACTTGGGCCGCTCGATCGGCTGTCCCAGCGCCCGCGCCCAGACCAGGTTGGCGGTCACGCCCAGGGCGCGGCCGACGCCGAACAGCACAGTGTAGAAGTCGAACTCGCGCACGCCGTAGTAATACTGCAACGTGCCGGAGATGGCATCCACGTTGGGGGCCGGATTCTTGGCCTTGCCCTGCTCCTTGAGCACCTGCGGCACGACCTCGAAGACCATGTCGGCAATCTGCACCAGCGTATCCTGCGGGAAGCGCTCTTTGGCGAACTTCATCTGTGCCGTGAAGCGCGGATCCGGGACGCGCAGCACGGCGTGCCCATAGCCGGGGATAACCTTGCCGCTTTCGAGCGTATCCCAGGCATATTTGCGTAATTGTTCTTTGGTCGGCACGCCGCCGAACAGTTCACGCACGCCGATCAACCAGCCCAGGCATTCTTGATTCGCCAATCCATGCAGCGGGCCGGCCAGGCCGTTCAGACCGGCCGAGAAGGCATAGTAGGCGTCCGCCAGCGAGGAGCCGACCAGGTGCGTGGCGTGCGCGCTGACGTTGCCGCTCTCGTGGTCGGAATGGAGGATGAAGTACAGGCGCGCCAGGTCTTCGTAACCCTTGTCCTTCACGCCCATCATTTGGGCGAAGTTCGCGCCCCAGTCCAGGCTTGGGTCCACGTGCGGGATCTCGCCGCCGTTGTATTTCAGTTTATAGATAAAAGCCGCGATGACAGGCAGCTTGGCGGTCAGGTTCAGGCTGTCTTCCAGCATCGGCTCCCAATACTCGTCCTTGCGCATGCCGGCATGGTAGCGCCGGGCAAACTCGGACTGAGTCTGCAGTGACTGGACCGCCAGCGTGAAGAGCGTCATCGGGTAGGTTTCCTTGGGCATGGCGCGCAGCGTTTCGTAGACGTGCTGGGGGATGGCGCTGCGCCTGGCCCACTCGGCCTCGACGGCACACGCCTGCTCTTTGGTCGGGATTTCGCCCACCAGCAACAGGTAATACAGCCCGCCAACGTAAGGCATTTCAACGCCATCCGGCTTGGGCAATTTCGACAAAACTTCAGGGATGGAATAGCCCCGGAAACGGATACCCTCCTCCGGGTCCACGTACGAGATGTCTGTCACCATGACCCTGGCGTCGCGCATCCCACCATAGATCTGGCCGATGGTGACCTGGTCAACCACAACCTCGCCGTGCTCCTCGACCAACTTCTTGACTCGCTCGCTCCATTCCGGGAGTTGGGCGGCAATTTTTTCATGCAGGATCATTAACATTATCTCCAAAAGACGTGAATTAAATTAGACCTTCACCAAATTATGCAGGATGCTGATACTTTCCTTGACCGAGGCGGCCGATTTCTGCAGGGCGGCATTTTCCTCCTCGTTGAGTTTATATTCGTGGATCTCTTCGACGCCTTTACGTCCCAACTGCACCGCTGCGCCGAAGAACATGTCACTAAGCCCGTACTCGCCCTGCATA
>JBDRTP010000106.1:0-5685 GCA_043823965.1 Chloroflexota bacterium | reverse complement strand
CCGTCATCGCCCACGTTGCGCACCCAGCCGCTCAGGCCCAGCCTGAAGGCGATCTGCTCGACGAAGGCGCGGAAACCCACAGCCTGCACGCGGCCGCTCACCCACACATGCAGGCGGGCGCTCTCACTTGAATGAGGTTGTCTCATGGCTCCTTCTCCTCTTTCCGCTCATCAGCAGGCCGAGGGCTGGGGTAGCTAGAATCACGATCAAAAGGATCAGGTAAGGGGAAAGATTTTGAAAGGTATTTTCGCCGAGGGCTGTCTTCCGCCAAAGCAGATCGAGCTGGCTGAGTGAGCTGCCAAATGCGCGCGCCACGCCCTGCTCACAGCTCAGGCCGTCGCTGTAAGCCTGGATAAGGGTCAGCAGGCCTGAGGTCCCGTACGTGTCGTGCAGGTAACGGGTGAAGGAGGCCGATTCAGCGTAAGCCAGCAGCGCCCGCGAAGTATCCTGCCGACCGAGTAGGTGCTGCGCAAGGCCTACCGGCGGGAATGGGCTGCACAGCTCGGAGATTGGCAGCAGGCTCCGGTTCTGGCTGGCGACGCCCAAAACCTGGATATAGTCCGCATTTGGGTACAATTCTGCCAGCGAGGCTATGCCTTCCCGCAGCCAGGTGGGTAATTGGACGTAGGCCGGGCCGGTGTGACGGTAGAGCAGCACGTGGGCCAGTTCGTGCGGGATCTGCCGCTGCATTACCGTTGTTTGTTCCGCCCCCGGCGCGATGGAGATCAGCACCACGCCCAGGTCGGGGCTGGCGTGACCGGCCAGCCAGGGCTGCCCCCCCAGGCTCAAAGCGTTCTGTACGTCGGTCGGGGTTGCGTAGATGTAAATATCAATCGGCTCGCTCGCCGTGGTCGGGATCAGGCTGTTGACCGCCAGCAGGCCGAGGTGCGCCACCTCGAAGGCGGCCTGCCCGAATGTGATCTCTCCGGCGTACCAATGCACGCGCACAGCCGCGTCTTCCAGGGTCTGCCAGGGGAAACGGTTGTCCACATAATCAAAATAATACTGGGGGCTGGTGTAGATTTCCCCGCTTTGCAGCGTCAGGCGGTACCAGAAGAAAATGCGCGTGAACCCCCGAAGTGCGGGGGTGAACGGGCGCAGAAGGCCTCCCGGGATGGGATACTGGTAGATGCTGCTCCCGTCCGGGCCGATTTGGATCGGCGCGATGCGGGTGTTGGGATCGCCCTGAACCTGGAAGACGATCATTGATTCCTGGATGGTGGATTGAGACTGGATGCGCGCCGTGAACGTGATCCATTCCCCGAAGCTGTAATCCACCCGGATATCGGATAACGTGACAGCGGACTGCGCCTGGGCCGGTTGGCACAGCCCAAGCGTGATCAAAACCGTAGCGATGAGGCACACAGCGCGACGCAAATTACCTCCCCAGATAGAGCAGGAGCGGGGTCAGGGTGAACGGGCTGAGCAAGGTACTGGTGAAGATGATGGCGGTCACCAGCGAGGAGTCCAGCTTGTATTCGCTCGCCAAGACAGTGGTCAGCACCGCGCTTGGCATGGCGGATTCGGTGACGCCTGCCTGGTGGGCGGAGCCATTCAATCCGAACAGCGCGCTCAGTCCCAAACCGACAAACGGCCCGACGAGTAAGCGGAATACGGTACTGATACCCAGGGCGCGGATATTCTTGCTCCATTCGGTACGCTGCAATTCTAATCCAAGCAGGACAAGCATGGCAGGGATGGCGCCGTTGGATGCCAGGGCGACGGTGCGTTCCAGCGCGGTCGGCAGTTGCCAGCCCATGCGGATCATGATAATAGCGGCCAGTACTGCGTATATGGCGGGCACTTTCAATATACCACGGAGACTGTCTTTAATGTTCATCTGCCCTAGCGAGGCGATCAGCACACCAGCTGTATTGAGCAGGATGGCGTTGGTCACAAAAAAGACACTGGCATAGGCCAGCGCTTCCTGTCCGAAGGCAAATGCGACCAGCGGTAAGCCGTAATTGCCGGCATTGGAGAACATGGTAGTCAGCACTACGATGGTCAGCACGCTTCGTTCGAGGCGTAAGATACGTCCCGTCAAATAAGCGAGACCTGCGACCAGGAAATTAACTGTTGTAGCATAGCCCATCATAAGACCAATCCGGTCGGGCGAAAGCTGGCTCTGGGTGAGCAGGTTGAAGACCAGCAACGGACTCAGGATATAAAACGTGACCCGGCCTAAGGGGCGGGGTTCTACCCTGAGAAATTTACCCAGCAGAAAGCCTGATCCGCTGATGAGAAAAATGGGGAGAAGGTTGTTTGAGAAGGTCTGTAAAAGTTCAGTCACGGGGTCTCTTTAATCGTCCTCGATATCGGACAAGTCAAAACCACTGACCTCTTCAGTGAAGGCCAGGTTTTCCAGTGCTTCTTCGATGAACCCGGCTTCCTCGTCATCTTCTGCCAGTGCGAGTAATTCCTCGAGCCGCTCGCGCACATCCTCGCCGCCAATCTTGGTCAGCTCCCAGATGATCTCGTGTTGCGTCTCGACATCCTCTTCGTCGGCCAGCATGTCGAGCAGCACCGGCCGGGCGGAGGCGAGGCCCAAATCTCCAGCGGCGTGAATGGCTTCCATACGGATGGCTTCGTTTTGGTTGCGTAGATTGGAAAGCACCTGCTTTCCCCAGCCTTCGTCGCCTGAGCGGCCCATGGCGAACAGGGCGCTTACCTTCCAATCGGCTTCCTCCCCGCCATACGCGGCTTCGATCAAGCCGGTGACTTCGGGCCGCGAGGAACTGCCCAGCGCCTCCAGGGCGCGCCGCCGCACCAGTGACAACGAATGCTCCGCGCTCTGGTCGCTGGAGCGGAGGACAGCCAGCAAGTTGTCTTCCACCTTGCGCTGGATGTGTGGCGGGATTTCTTCGAATTCGCCGAGATAGACAAACATGCCCAGTGCAGTGGCGGCTGCGGCGCGGACGTTGAAGTCGCTGTCTTTGTTCAGGATTTCAATGAATGTCGGCACCAGCCTGGTATCCCCACATTCCCAGAGCAGATGCAAAGCCAGGACGCGCACTTGAGGGTCGGCATCTTTAAGCAGAGCACGCGCCAGGTCGTCGAAGCAAAGCAAAGTATTGTCTTCGGCCAGCTCTTTCAGGTCTTCGAGCAGGGCGCGCTGACGGGTAAGCGAGACCTGGGGCCAGGTCTTGAGCAAGAGTTTCAGATTCCCAGGCTCGATGTCTGAGAATAAATACAGGAAACGCGGCGGGAAGGGCTTGGAGTCATCCAGCAGTGCATCGAGAATGGCTTGGAAGGCGATATTCTTGGTCATCTCGTCACCTTAAATCAAGGCAAGTTGATCGTCACGGGGTTGATAAAATCCAGTATGTAGAAATATCCGAGCAGAGACAGGAGAACGATAAAGCCGACGCCGTGGACAACGGCCTCGAACTTAGGCGGGAGGCGCCGCCGAAAGAAGAGCTCTGGCAAGGTGAACAAGACACGTCCGCCATCCAGGGCTGGGATCGGCAGCAGGTTCAGGATGCCAAGCGAGATGGTAAGCGAGATGATGGTGAACAGGGTGTAATTCGTCGGGCGCTGGTCCGCGTCTTGCGCGGAGGCCTCGCGGCTCTCGACATCCCGCGAGACGGATTGTTGGAAGAGGTTCCAGATGCTGCGCGGCCCGGCCAGTTTAGCTTCCTGCGGCTGGATCGCACCGGCGACGATTTGACCGGGCAGCGCGAGCAGCTCGCGAACGGTTGCGTAGGTGGCCTGGAAACTGTAGGGGACTGTCTCGAACCAGTTACCTGCCGGGCGGAGGGGAGTCCCCAGTAAAACCCCTATCGCGCCTTGCTTTGTTGTGCGGCTGCTCGAGGGGATCACACTAATTTCGACTTGCTGGTCGTCCCTTTTGAGGCTGAGGCTGACCGACTGATCCAGGTGAGCGCGGATAATTGCCTGTAGTTCGCTTACGCTATCAATGTTCTCTCCGTTGGCAGTCAGGACGATATCCCCGGCCAGTATGCCGGCTTTTTCTGCCGGCGATCCTGGAGAAACCTCGGCGATAGCCACTGTATGGGTTTTTGGTACGCCGATTTGATAGAAAAGGAGGCTGTATGCCAGTACCGCCGTCAGCAGGTTCATGAAGGAACCAGCGAACAGCACAGTCAACCGTTTCCAGGGGGCGGCGGCAGCCATCCCCCCGGCAATGGTCGGGTCGTCCTCGCCTTTGATGCGGTTGAATCCGCCCAGCGGGATCCAGTTGAGGGAGAATTTCGTACCTTTCCAGGTAAATAGCGTCAGGATGCGGGGAGGAAAACCAATGCCAAATTCTTCGACTTCAATCCGCATAAGACGCGCAGCGATAAAATGACCTGACTCGTGGACGAGGATCATGCCGGCGAAGACCAGCACGAAGATCAATCCACCCAGGAAACCTATACTCATAATTTACACCTCGCAAAGGATAAACATTCGCGCCAAGGGGCGCGGTCAGCCGAGTAGGCCTTCGGCGCTGATTATATCCTTTTTTTGCCGAAGGCCTACTCGGTGGGCGGGAGGGTTTGAACCGCGAAGCAACGAAGACCGCGAAGGTTTCCTTCGCGGCTGCGAAGATTCTTCGCGGCCTTCGCTTCTTCGCGGTTAATTTATTCGACAAGTTTCGCCGGCCCTCCCACCGGCGCGGCGAGCACTTTCTGGACCCCGGGCATGCTCCCCAATAAATTGGCCACACGCTCCGCCTCAGCCGTTTCCGTTATGACGTGCACATTTGGCCCGGCGTCTATCGTATAACAGACTGGCAGACCGGAAGCGCGCCATTCACGCACCGCCTGCATGATGGTCAGCGTGGCGGGCTGCCAGTAGAAAAGCGGCGGGTTGGAAGTCATCATCACGGCGTGCATCAGGTTGGAATCCAACTCTGCAATTTCAGCAAAGGTCTCGAAATCGCGGCTCAGGATGGCGCGGCGGCAGAGGTCCAAGCAGCGCGGCGCATCCGCCACGCGGGCGGCTTGCAGCGGACTGGTGCCTGCCAGGGTGTGGCCCTCGGTCGAGCCGGTGGCTTTATGTGCGCGGCTGACGACCGCCACACAATCGGCCAGCGGCCAGTGTTCGGGTGGGGCAATGGAAAAGGCGAAGGAGTCTGCGTCATCCGTTCCGGCCTGCCACTCGACGAACCCGCCGGGGATGGAACGGCAGGCCGAGCCGGAGCCGCGCCGCGCCAGGCGTGAGAGTTCCGCTTCGCTGAGTTCCAGCCCCGCCGCGGCGCTCGCCGCCAAAGCCAGCGCAGCAAAGGCAGAGGCCGAGGAGGCGATACCTGCGCCGGACGGAAAGTTGTTTTCGCTGACCACTTCGGCGCGGGATTTTATTTCCGCCATACGGCGGACTTCGTCCAGAAATGTGGAAACGCGGCTAAGACCAGCGCCAGTGATTGGTTTATTATTGATGACGAGCGAATCTTGTTCTTGCGACTCATTGCCCATTCCTTGTAACTCATTACTCGTTACTCGTAACTCACCCCACGTCACTCGCGTACGCGTGAACAGGCCGTCCAGATTCATCGAGATCGAGCCATTGGATGGCAGGCGCAGGGAGTCGTCGCGGTTGCCCCAGTATTTGATGAGCGCGATGTTTGGGTGGGCGAGGGCGGTGGCTGAATGTGTGAGCATATTAGCATCCTCACTGCCAGTTTACCACGCTCTTTTGAAAAATATTTGTCTACGGCACCCAGTTCGATAACACGTTAACCAC
>JBDRTP010000105.1:0-3829 GCA_043823965.1 Chloroflexota bacterium | reverse complement strand
TCTCGTATCTGGCAGACCCGCAATCGGCGAGCAAGTTGTCGAAGGCGTATCAGGTTTTCAGAAGAGACTGGCGCGAGAGTATGTCATTGCGAGGAGCGACAGCGACGAAGCAATCTCCTGTCAACGAGGAGAATGCCAACGATGAGGGGATTGCTTCGACGGAAGAGCACCGTCTCGCAATGACGAAAAACGAGGAGGGGGTTGCTTCGTCGCAAAGTGCGCTCCTCGCAACGGCATCGGCTTTATTGCGGAAGATGGTTAATGTGGAAAATTTCATAGCGCCAAGTCAAGCCGATGACTGGCTGGCAGTTATCGGTGAGAATAAAGCGGAGCACGTCATCCAGGAATTAAAAGATTTCCGCGTGGTTGTCCAAAGATGGTTGAACGCGGTCACGCTTCCGATTGATCAGTTGACGCTGACGCTGGCGCAGGATGTCTTTAGTGAAGCGTCGGATCTGGCGCTGGCGCATAAACTGGCGCTGGTGCTGAGACAGGCCACCAACGATCACGCGGATTGGCGTCTGCCTGAGTTGAGTTCGGAGCTGGCGGTGATCGCCAAGAACGAGCGGCGCTTCATCGGCTTCTCGTCGGACGATTCGGGCTTTGACCCTGAACGGCACCGCGGCAAGGTGGTGGTGACGACGATGCACAAGGCGAAGGGGCTGGAGTGGGACAGGGTGTATTTGATGAGCGTGAATAATTATGACTTCCCGTCGCTCCAGCCATATGACCGTTATATTTCGGAGAAGTGGTTCGTGCGGGTTTTGACAGGCTCGACCACCAAGTTGAATTTGGAGGCCGAGGCACTGGCACAGTTGAGCGCGCTGGAGTCGAGCAGTGAGTATGAGTGGTACGAGGAAGGCGCGGCGACGGAGCAGTCGCGGCTGGGATACGTGAAGGAACGCCTGCGTTTGTTGTACGTGGGGATCACGCGCGCCAAGAAGGATTTGATCGTGACGTGGAATTCAGGTCGGCAGGGCGACGCGACGCCGTCCCTGGCGATGAGTGAGTTGATGGGATGGTGGGAAAACGGTGGGCAGTAGGCAGTTGGCAGTTTTCAGTCAGAGGCTAGTTTGATAAAATACCTTTGGAGAAAACAAAATGTTGAATCCAAAATACACAAAATATGCAGATAGACTCAGAGAACTTATCGAGGAAGGCCAAAGAGTAGGTAATTCGAACCTTTCCATGCGCAGCATCTACTCGGTAAATGACAGCGGACGGCTGCCAAAACGTCGCTGAATGTGGCTTCGTCTTTGGGATACCACTCTGCCTGGCGAATTGGCAGGCCGTCTGGATAAAGCATTTTGGCCATGACGACCAGGCTGAAGACGCTCCCTCCGGCAAGCAGGGTGTGGTGCGTTCAATGGCTCGGTCAGACCACTGACGTTGGGTCTCGAAGCCGAAAAATGCTCGTAATTCCTCGAAAGCGACTTCGATGTTCCAGCGAGCGATCACCCAGGCCAGGATGTCTTGTGCACGGACTGCGACATCCGAGCAGAAGAAGGCCGCTGGCTTGAAGCTATTCTGCCGAAGGCCTACTCGGTGGACAGCGCACCAGTACCCAGCGGATGGGAACCGGCGGAGAGCCGCGATGATATCACAACGACACACCGGTGATGAACTCGACCTCTTTCGGGTATCTACCGTACCAGGCGATCCGGGTTTTCTGCCAACGGGTTTGCGGGTCAACCAGTCGGGCAGCCAGGCTCGGTTGTCGGGCGCCTTTCTTGGGTGTCGGGCCGCGTTTACCCTTGGATCTTGAGCCAGGAAAGTCGTACAGGGCAGCGTCCAGACGCAGGCGTGAAACCAGACGGACAGGCGACTTGAGTTTCTGGCAGTGCTGTATCAGGGCGACCGCCGCATAACTGCCATCACCGACCACAACGATCTGCCGTTCTGGCTGCCAGCGACGCACTTTCTCGATCATGATGGTTGCCCAACCCACCAGTGTGCGGTGGCGTTTGCCCAATTTCTCGCTGGTCTTGGGCGCCCAGGTCAGCACCGTCATGAAAGGCAGCGCCCAGAGACGCTTACTCCACGGCACAGGCACCAGGATGGCCAGGCAAATCCAGCGCAATCCCAGGCTGGTCACGACTTTGGTGGCTGTCGAGCGCACCGCGTTATAAAAGCAGCCCTTGTGCTTGATTTTCTTCCCCTGACGACGTTCCAACGTGTCGTCCACCGCAATGACCAGGGGAACACCGGCTGCCAGAAAGGTCTCGATGATGAGCGCCAATAACAGTTTGCTCAAGACCCAAGGCGACCAGCGGTCGCGGTTGAGAACGCGGTGGTAGTTGGTAAAGTGCTCGTCATCGGCCAGACCAACCATCCGCAAGGCTGCCGCTACAGTACGTCTGCCCGGCGAAAGGATTGCGCCAATGACTAAAGGAACTGATTTTGCAAAAGTCGGTGCTGTGAAAGCTACAGCAAAAATCGCAAGTAACTGTATAATTTCATCGGAGAGGGTTGGCATAAGCGCTCCTGTGGCCGGTAGAAGTTTGACGCTTATACCTTACCACAAAGCCGCTTGTGCTGCCCTATCTTTTTGATTCAAAATTGGCCAAAGTCCAGTTGATTATAGCACGTTCATTTTTCGCTTTCTCGTCGCTGTTTTCACCCTCTTGCTTCTCTCTTTTTTTTCCACAACCCGTTTCTTCGCGACATTCTTCGGCTGCTCCACTTTCGGCGCGAACATTTCTTCAAACTTCGCCTGCAACGATGGCGCGCCCGCGCCGTTCAGCGATTCGCAAACCGCTTTCCACCCGTTCGCTTCGCTCAGGGCAGGCTGCTCGCCAGAGACAAAGCGCCAATCCAGGAAAACCTGGCATTGGTAAGCTTTCAGGTCCACGTATAAACCCTTTTCCACCAATTCCTTACACGAGCGGATGTATTCCAACCCGCTGACATAATCCTTGAAAATCACATAGCCTTCATCCGGCAAGCCCAACCCTTGACCAAGCGACTCCTGGACTAAGCGACCTGTGGCTTTATCCATGAACGCTGCCGAGGTTTTTATCCAGCCGCGCGTCTCGGCATATTTGTTGTGGTAGATGACCAAGCCGCGTTCGACTCCAAACCGATTTGAATATGCAAACACGTCCTCGTTTACATTCCCACCTGCCCCCGCAGTGTGGGGGTCCAGGGTAAAGAAATCATACAGCAGGAAGTCCTCCACCTCGGCGAAGATGGGGCGG
The DNA here is from genome assembly GCA_043823965.1 of Chloroflexota bacterium. GTDB lineage: Bacteria > Chloroflexota > Anaerolineae > Anaerolineales > Villigracilaceae > CG2-30-58-95. Next base: position 632 of record JBDRTP010000105.1, on the reverse strand, counting down.
CGGTGGGTCAGGGGGAAGATGCGCCATTCGTGGCCGCGCACCAGTCCCTCGTCCACGCTTTCGTCCCAGTAGGCGCGGCGGTACTCCATGCCGTATTTTTCGCGAAAGCCCTCGATTTGTCCGTGGCCGAACATCGGCAGGCCGGGCAGGGTGACCAGCAACGTGCAGACGCCGAAGTACTTGTCGGTGGTGCCAAACTGCTCGCTGGCAGTTTTTTCGTCGGGGTTGTTCATGAAGTTGACGTAGCGCTTGAGCACTTGCGGGTCGAATTCGAGCGTGTTCTTCATCACCTGGCGGTACTTGGCGTTGTCCTCATCCCGCAGCATGTGCATGAAGGCCGAGTTGTAGACGCGGTGCATGCCCAGTGTGCGGACGAAGTAGCCTTCCATCATCCAGAAGGCCTCGGCCAGCAGCAGCGTATCCGGGACCTCGGCCGCGACGCGGTCCACAACCTCGCGCCAAAATTCATTGGGGATGGCCGCCTCGAACTGGACTCGAGTCATGCCGTGCTCTGCGCGTGACGGGATCGCGCCGCCCGCGCCCGGCTCCGGGAACCACAGGCGCTGGATGTGCTTCCTGGCCAGGGTCATCGCCGCGTCGAAGCGGATGATCGGAAAGTTGCGCGCCACCTG
>JBDRTP010000104.1:0-2372 GCA_043823965.1 Chloroflexota bacterium | reverse complement strand
CATCCTCTGGGCTGCCAGCGCCCTGACCGCCTTGCTCTTCTTGCTTGCCGTGCTGTTCATCGTCACGACCCCAATCTAACCACTTTTTACGTCTCATGCTCCTCGGCCTCCTGTTTGCCCTCATCATCGCTTTTTTAGCCTACAGCGCCCACAGCCTGAGCCGCAGCGGAGCTTACGCCGCCGTGCTGGTCGGCACGCTGATCTTCGGCTTGGGCGGCTGGCAATGGGCGATCATCCTGTTGACCTTCTTCATCTCCTCCAGTGTGCTGACGCGTTCCTTTCGCAAGCGGAAACTGGCTCTAAACGAAAAATTCGAGAAGGGTGGCCAGCGCGACGCCGCCCAGGTGCTCGCCAACGGTGCAGTCGCCTCCTTGTTTGCCGGGTTGCATTTCTTCTTCCCTCAAGCAAACTGGCCCTGGCTGGCCTTCGCGGCTTCTATGGCGGCGGTCAACGCCGATACCTGGGCGACCGAACTGGGCGTATTGAACCCGACCCCGCCGCGCCTGATCACCGGCGGCAAACCGGTGGAAAAAGGCACCTCGGGTGCGATCTCATTTTATGGGACGCTCGCCGCCCTGGCCGGCGCGGCGCTGATCGGCGCCCTCGCCGCCGCGCTCAACCCCATCGCTCAACCCTCACTTTTTACTTATCACTTATTACTCATTTCTCTCAGCGGCCTGCTCGGCGCGTTATTCGATTCGCTGCTCGGCGCGAGCGTACAGGCCATCTACCGCTGCCCGCAATGTGACAAGGAGACCGAGCGCCACCCCGTCCACACCTGCGGCGCGCAGACGACTAAAATTCGCGGCTGGAAGTGGATGAATAATGACTGGGTCAACTTTGCCTGCGCGCTGATGGGAGCAGTGGTGACACTGGTGTTCATGTGGGCATGAATTGCGGGGTGACGGGCGTGCTATAATGCAGGAAGAAATTCGGCGGTTCCGAGGATTTCGCATTTTATCTGACATCCATCTATAAGCTATTAGGTATCTTCTCAAAAATTGGGGGCAGGTGACAGTCACTTGGCATGTTTAGAGTGCCACATCATTCGAAAAAGGTGACAGTCACCTGTTTCCCCGGTTTATTGAGATGTTACGTCTCCAGACTGAAATGGATCGTTATAACCAATTCACCCCAGTCATGCGCTTTACCCTGTCTGACCCGGATGAACGGACAAAACGCCGAACGCTGGTGTTACCGGGGCAGTGTGGATGATTGGATCTATGCCGGTCACTCCGGCAAAATAGAGCAACTGGCCCGCAAATTAACGCCCAAGTTGGGTACGGATGATTTCTATGAACTCTATCGAGGAGAAAGAATATGGCAACAGGAAAACATGGATGTTCGACCCTGATTCAGGCGGCATAAAAATCCCGCCCTCTGTGCAAGCCGATGTCGAAAAACGGATTCGCGCCGTTGCAGAGAAGGAATTCAAAGGTCACTACACCCGCCTGGAGATCCGCTTTCGCGGCCAGTTTTGCTACATAGACGCCTATACCGAGCCTGTCCTGACCGATGGCTGGCCGCCCACCGATTGGCCCGAAACCCGTGAAGAATATGCCGAGCGCCTGCGCAACTCATCCACCCACATTTGCCGCTTGAGATATTTCGGCGGCGACGAGTGGGGCTTTGCGTTTTACACTTACAGCAACGAAAAATATGAATTGTCCATGTATGATGATGGACAGTTCACAGGCAAACCAGAACGCGCATTTATGATTGCCGCAAATGTATATTTGAACGAGTGAGGTTGCCATGCCCAAAACAGCCATTCCCCCTGAAGTGCAAGCCGAAGTGCAGAAACTCATGGATGAGTTCAACCGTGAGAACTTCAGCGACGACGACTCCAAATCGCTCGGCATTGTCGGCTACTCGGCGCGCTTCAAAGGCAAATACCTCTATCTCGACCGCGACGAATACGGCAAGCCTTCACCTATTTGCCGCCTGACCTGGAACGGCGCGCTGGATGACTGGGATTTTACGATTTATAAGTATTCAGATAATCGCTATGATCCTGAGGAATGGTTTTTCCCAGGCGGAGAGTACGTAGATGGCACAGTCACAGGCGCAATGAAGGCGGGAATGGAGGCGTACCCGCTATGATGCCCCTGGAGATGCCCAGACCTGACAGGTCTCACCCGCGCCTTGACCAATTATCGCCCTTGCGTGGACGTGGATTCGCGACAGCCCGCGCCTCGCGGAGACCTGTCAGGTCTTGTACTCGCGTGGTGGCGTGGCACGAGTCCCTGCCCCCTTCGGGGACCTTCGGCGGGCGCGGCACTCACCCCTTCGGGGTTCGGAGTCCGCGTGGCACCCCGAAAACCATCGGGGCAGGTGGGGATGGGTTGTTTCAGTAGCCTGCTGGCTACTAT
>JBDRTP010000103.1:0-3347 GCA_043823965.1 Chloroflexota bacterium | reverse complement strand
CGGCGAATTTTTGCCGGATATCCAAATCCTGCCCGGCCATGTAACGAACCTGGATATCCGCGCTGGTAAACCAGGCGCTGGAGTTTTGCCAGCCCCAGTAGGCCAGGCGGTAGCCGTAGTCCTGCGTCAGGCCGATGACCGCGGATGTATGGCCGAGTTTATCACCGATCTCTTCCCAGAAAGGAGCCTCATTGCGATAATCCGCGGAGGCCAGGCGGGCGCGCGCGTACCAGGCTTGTACCGCCGTTCCAAACAATACCAGCCCAACCAGTACCAGCCGCGTGAACAGGCCCGCATTGCGCTCGAAGAAACGTTCAAAAATTACTTTGACGGCCGGAGCCAGGGACAGCGCGGCAATCGGGATGACCGGCAGATGATAATAGTCATGCGTGCTGAAATGGTAGGGGAAGGTCATCCCAAAGGCGATATACCCAATCCATAATCCCAGGAGCAGGGGTCGTTCCCGGCGCGCCTCCGCCAGAAAAACACCCACCACACCCAGCGTCCACACTCCAAAGCCGACCGCGCTGCTCATCAGATTCTGCCAACTGAAATAAAAGGCCGGCTCCAGCCACATCTTCGGGAAGAAGCGCAGGGCGAGTTGCCCTCCCAGGAGACCCGTCACCATTCCGTAGATCGTATAAACTGCCGTGGGCAAGACCAGCAGCCCGCCCATGACCCAGACCTGCGGGTCGCGAATTGAGCGTTTCAGCCTCCTGGCCCCCAGGATGACGCCCGCGAATCCCCCAACGACGATGAAAACGGACAGGTTTTTGACAAGCAGCGCCAGCCCGCCGAAAAGGCCGAAGAGAAGCGCCCATTTCCACTTGCCGAGCCGAGTAGGTGCTGTGCATAGGTGCTGCGCAGAGGTATTCTGCCAGCGGAAGAGCGCCCAAATGGCGAAAACGATAAGCGCCACCATCAGCGGGTCGGGTTGAAAGGCGCGACTGGCGATCACCCCGTAAGGGGCAAAGAGATAAACGAGCGTCCCAATGATCGCCGCGCCGCTGGAGGCCAGTTCACGGATGAGCAGGAAGAGAGCCAGTCCGCCTACCACCCAGAAAAATGACGAATAAATGCGGGCGATCCACAGGTGCTCACCGGTCAAACGGTAAGTCTGCGAGACGATGGTTTCCATGACTGGGGGTTCGATTGTCCCGGTATCGCCCAGAGCGATTGCCAGTTCGCGCTTCCCCTCTGGAGCGTCGGTGACGTAATGATAATACATCCCGCGCGCCTTGAGGGCGGAAAACAACTGGCGCGTGGGGGCGAAATCCAGCGGCGGGTCGGTCAGGTCGTACATGCGCAGGGCGAAGCCCGCCAGGAGCATCATTGCCAGCGCGGCCTGCCACATCCAGGGGCGTTCACGGAAGATAATCTTCTTGACGAGAAAGTTTTTCATGAATTCTCCCAAATAGGCCTTCGGCAGTAGAACCATAGTAAATCGTGGTTATCGTAGGGCGGGTTTCTTACCCGCCATCTACGCCGGCAGGTATGGAAACCTGCCCTACATATGGAGGCATCAAGGATGCCATTCTAGCAACCACGTTTAAGTGCATTGATACCCCTTCGGCTACTTGCGCGGGCAATCGAATACTTGTATTTTACCGAACGTTTCCAACAGACTGCACGATTCTACTGCCAGCAGCGCCGGGGCAGGGCCGCGCTCGGCGACGACCGACGCGGGAGTCTGACCCTCAGCCGGATCCACCAGCAGCAAGGCGCGCGCAAAGGCTGCCTCAAGGTCGAAATGAACATCGGCGATGCCGTGCAGTTCGGAATAGTCCACACCGGGGCGTCATCTGGCGGGGCGACGACGATCAGGTCGCCTGCCTGCAACTGACTCTGGACGAACAGGACGGCCCTCTCCTCGGCGCCGCGCGCGGCCCACAGTTCCGGCAGTTCAGGGGCCAACCGGGCGGCCCGCCACAGCCCAGTCAGCAAGGCCAGACCGAAGACGACCGCCACTAGCGGCACGCCGCGCCCAAAGTTCAGGCGGATATTTCGCAGCAGGCCGAGCGTTCCGGCGGCCGCCTAGATGAGCACGAGCGGCTGGAGGAATACCCACGCCTTCGACCAGGCGTTGGGCCGCTGTACGATAAGCAAAACGACAATCCACAGCAGCGCCGCCAGTTGCAAAGGGAGGCGGGTGGCTGAAAGCCAGCGGTGGAAGACCAGGCTCAGGGTCCAGCCCGCCGCGAGCAGGATGATGACAGCCGGCGGGAGGCGGAAGCTCCACTCGGCCCAGGTCTCGGTGAAACGCTAAAAACAACCAGACGAACAGCACGCCGAACGGGAACAGCATAACCGGCACGCTATAGAAGCCCAGCGCAGAGAACAGGCTGATCAGCCCCCAGGCAAAGAGATTTTTCTCTTTGCGGACAACATCACCGAGCGCCAACGTCAGCAGGGTAAAGAGGGCCACCAGGGTATAGCCGCGCGCGTTGGTGGAATAACCGATCAGGGCCGGGAAAAAAGTCACCAGCAGGGCCGCGCCGAGGGCCGTCCAGCGGTCGTAGAGACGTTTCGCCAGCCAATAGGCCGCCAGGACGAGCAGCACACCGGCAGTAAAAGCCGGAAGGCGCACCGCCCAGGGCTGGATGCCAAATAATTGGGTTGAAAAATAGACCAGGATGGAATGAAAAACGTGGTTATTTGGCAGGTGATAATCAGTTGCGGCAGCGAACAGAGAATGGGCAAAAGCCACGTAGGTGTAGGCTTCGTCATGGTGTAAAGACGAATAGATGTATTCCAGCCGGTAAATGACTGCCAGCGTCATTATGACCAGCAATGCCGCCAGGAAGCCGGTTTCGTTCTTGTGCGGGCGCAGGGCGGCGAAAAAGCGGCGGGCATCTGCCCAAAATTGCTTGAAGAAAGAAAGGACAAGTCCCCAGCGCCGGAGAACGGTCAACGCTGCCAAACCCAGGAAGGCCACCCCGCCCGCACCGAGCAGCCCCCTGAATACCCCGGCATTTCCTGCCTTCAAGGAAGTGAAATTGCCATCCGGCATGAGCGCATCAGCCAAAGCCTTCATGCTCCCATAGGGAAGTAAGGCCACGGCGATCAGGGACAAGCCGAAAGCGGCTGATAGTGCAGCGAGAAGCCAGGAAAGCCAATTGTGGCGCGGCATGGTCTATTTTTTCAGTCCCAGGTGGCGAGTGCGCAGACGGTCATAAAGGGCGCGCAGCTTGTGCAATCCGAGCAGCGAGAAGACAGCCAGCAAGGCATGGTTCCAGTCGCCGAGGGCGGTGGGCGGATGCAGGCGGCAGGCGCGCCAGTAGGCGCGCAGGGCGGCGCGCGGCTGGCCGGCATCGGTCAGGTAAAAGGCCTCGATGCGGTTCATGCCG
>JBDRTP010000102.1:0-8538 GCA_043823965.1 Chloroflexota bacterium | reverse complement strand
TGACGGCCTCTTTTGGCTAATAGTTATCCTGGTTCTGCTCGTGCTTTTACAGCGCTGGCTTCACCGCGAGATTCAGGCCTTTTTTCTCATTCTCACCCGCCACCCGGAAGTAACTTCGGTAATCTTTGCCCTGATCTTCCTTCCGGGAGTCTTCTTGCACGAATTAAGTCATTACGTGATGGCCCACCTCCTCGGTGTGCGCATTGGACGCTTTTCAATCATCCCGCGCCCGATGCCGGGTGGACAATTGCACCTGGGTTACGTGGAGACGGCGCGCGGTGGGATCGTCAAAGATGCGTTGATCGGGGCTGCGCCACTGGTCAGCGGATGTGTGTTTGTGGCTTACGCGGCCATCTACCGCATGGAAATGCCGACCCTCTGGGAGATATTGCGTAATGGTCAGTTTGAATTGTTCTGGTTGGGGGTATCCATCCTGCCCAAAATCCACGATTTCTGGTTGTGGTTTTACCTGACTTTTGTTATCAGCAGTACCATGATGCCTTCCTCATCCGACCGCCACGCCTGGCTGTCGCTGGGATTGGTGATTGGAATATTGTTCGGCCTGACCGTCTTGGCCGGGGCCGGCCCCTGGATGCTGGCCAACCTCGCTCCGCCGTTTAATTCCTTTTTACGCGGGTTGGCAGCCATTTTTGGGTTAAGCGCGCTGGTGCATTTGGTCTCGGTTTTACCGGTGGCATTGCTTCACCGGGTGATGACGAAAATAACAGGGGTGGATGTGGCCTGACGATTGCGAGTTACATTGCCGAAGACCTACTCGGCGGGATCATATACGAGTTGTTTTTCTGTTTCATTTCTGCTTCTCGTAATTTCCGATATTCATCTTCGCGGATGGTTATCGTAGCGCGTTTATGGCCACTCATTTCATCCCTTCCCTTCGTATAGTGATTTGGTTAGCAGACTCATCGAACTTTCTATGTTTTTCGAAGGTATGCCGACCACCAATATCTCCCCGTCTCGTATATGCAGTTCTACACGACGCAGGCAATTTTCAAAGTCATAGTCCATCAAGCGAGGAGAAATGTGGATGATGCGTTGGTTATTGCTGCCTCTCAAGCCGAGGCCATTATCGTGCTTGGATATGTAAGGGCCTTCAATTAGCACGGCTATATAATGCAAAAACTCAGTCACTCCTGCGGATGGGGGCTTATTGATCAAAGCCTCGTAGCGATACCCTGTAAAGCAAATAAAGTTAACATCCTTCCGTTGGCGCGCTAACTGGGCGACTCTTGCCAGACCTTCAGCCTGTAGCATCGGTTCCCCGCCTGAAAATGTAATTCCATCTAGATTGTCTGATGAAAAAAGTTCATCAACTACTTCATCTGGGCGCATCAGTTGAGCCTTATGAAAGGGAATCCAATCCGGCGCGATACAGCCGGGACAATTGAAGGGACAACCCTGTACCCAGACTGCGCCGCGCATTCCCGGTCCTAGAGCTTCCGTTGCCGGGCAGATTGCCGCAATATTTATGTACGTTCTTGCGTTGGGTATTTGAAAGCCCAGGTCAAGGAGAAAATGGCGTAATCTGTTCACCCTGATATTATACCAGAACATACGTTCTAAGTAAAGAAGAAATAAGGTACAATAAGCGTGAACCCATATGAAACCTTCTTTGCTGCGCATTGACTTTCACACTCATACCAATTTCTCCAAGGATTCCTTGACTAGCCCCGAAAAGTTGGTCAGAGCCAGCCGCCGAAAGCAAATTGACCGCCTTGTAGTTGCCGATCACAATACCATCGCCGGAGCGCTTCACGCGCAAGCACTGGACCCGGAACGGATCATCGTCGGCGAGGAAATCATGACGACGGGCGGAGAAATTCTCGCTGCCTACGTGACTTCTGAGGTGCCACCCGGCCTCTCACCGAAGGAGACGATCAAACGATTGCGCGACCAGGGAGCATTCATCAGTGTATCGCATCCCTTCGACACTCTACGTAAAGGTCAATGGGCGCTAGAAGATTTATTGGAAATCGCTCCGTTGGTGGATGCCATCGAAGTTTTCAATGCACGCTGTATACGGCCGGGTTCCAATCGGGAAGCTGCTCTATTCGCCCTGGAACACAATCTTCCCGGCACAGCCGGCTCAGACGCACACGCCGCCTTTGAATTGGGATCAACTTTTATGTTACTGCCGCAGTTCGAGGGGCCGGATGAGCTGCGGGCGATCATCCGGCAGGCCAAAATCCAGGCAAGACTGTCGCCGTGGTGGGTGCATTTTGCCTCGCGTTATGTGAGTTCTCACAAAGGATGGGGGCGTTGTTTGGATAATGTCGTCCGTCCGCCTTGACGAATCAAGCACTTCGAGTAGAATCATCCCCGTGGGGCGGTGGCGGAATTGGCAGACGCAGTGGACTTAAAATCCACCGAGGGTAATACCTCTTGTGGGTTCGACCCCCACCCGCCCCATATTTTCATATCCCCCAATTTTCAGGGAATTCTCTACAACCTTCTATCTACGATATAGCGTGCCAGGTCTTCCAAGGCCTGTTTTTCGATTCCAACCGGCATATCTGCCAATGCGCACAAGGCCTCATCTACGTATTTCCCAGCTTCTCTCAACGATTGCGATATGGCATCACTCCTCCGGATGGATTGCACCAGCCGGAGCATACACTCCCGTTCCAGATTGAATTTCCCATCCAGGAGGAGGATCACATCCGGGTCACTTGGATGGTTTTGGATGTAATGAAGGGTGGGGAGGGTAATCAAACCCTGTAACAAGTCGCTGCCGACCGGCTTGCCGACCTCGGATTGCTCACCGGTGAAGTCCAGGATGTCGTCCACGATTTGGAAGGCCATCCCAACCTGATAGCCATAATTTTGCATGACTTCGACGATGTCTTTGTTCACCGGACTGATCATGGCGGCTGCGCGCGACGACATTTCAAAAAGCGAGGCTGTCTTGGCGTAAATGCGTTGATCGTAATTATCGCGGCTGGCAACGCCACGGCCGGTAAAAAGTTGAGTTAACTCACCGTTTACTATGATCGCTAGTGTCTCGGCAAAAAGACGCATGAGCGGCAGGCAGTCGGTCTCGGCGGCCAGTTTGGCGGCCCGGGCGAAGACGTAATCGCCGGTCAGTACGGTGGCCGCCGGAGTCCAGCGCGCGTTCAAGGTCGGGTTACCGCGCCGCAGCAGCGCGCCATCAATCAGGTCGTCGTGCACCAGCGTTGCGGTGTGAAGCAATTCAACCGCCGCAGCCAGGGTGATCAGCTTATCGGGGTCGGCGCCCAGCATGTTGCCCACCAGCAGTCCCAGGGTCGGTCGGATGCGTTTTCCCCCCGCGCCAAGCAGATGATGCAAAGCCGCGCGCAGTTCCGGATGATGTTCATCCGCCTGGGTGCGCATCAATTCTTCGACTTGGCGCATTTCATCTTGAACAGGTGTAAAAAATGTAACGATGCTCAATCCAATTCTCCCCAGGAGAAGAGTTGCGCCGCGCTGGCGCTGGTTGTGGCGGCGACTTCCTCCAGGTTGCGGGAATGCAGTTGCGCAATTTTATCAGCAATTTTGCAGACAAAGGCAGGCTCGTTGCGCTGGCCGCGATGTGGATGCGGCGCAAGGAAGGGCGCATCCGTTTCGATGAGCAGAAGCTCAAGGGGTAAAGCCGCGACGACTTCCTGCCGCTCTCTCGCCTTTTTGAATGTGACCGGCCCGGTCACACCGATGTAAAATCCAAGCTGGATCGCCCGCTGCGCTGTTTCGCGTGTGCCACAGAACGAGTGTAACACACCCGGGCGTTCGGCCAGCGGATTATTCTCGACCCTTAGCCTGTTTACCCATTCCTCCAGAATTTTCATCAAATCCTCGGCGCAAGCGCCGTGAGGGGCGTCGTCTTTTTCGCGGCTGTGCAGGATGACGGGTAGACGGAGTTCTGCAGCTAAGGCAAGTTGTTCTTGCAATACTTTCTGTTGGTGGTCATGCGGGGCGCTGTCCCAGTAGTAATCCAGACCAGTCTCGCCGATGGCGACGACTTTTGGATTCTTTGCTAATTCGCGCAAACGTGCCAATGTGTCAACATGCAACTTGTCAACGTCATTAGGGTGGACGCCGACCGCGGCGAAAAGCTTCGGGTGGCTCTCGGCCAGTTTGACGGCGGCCCGGCTGGAGGGGAGCGTGATCCCGGGGATCAGGATGCGGGTCAGGCCGGCTTTCCAGGCGCGCGCCAGCACCTCGTCACGGTCAGCATCGAATTTATTAAAGTCCAGATGGCAGTGGGTGTCTGTCAGGTTCAAGGTTGAAAGTTGAAAGTTGAAAGTCGAAAGTCGAAGGTCGGCGGATGTTTGACCTTAGACTTTCAGGCCTGCGACCTTTAAACCGTCTTGCAGGATGGCTTGCACCTTATCTGGATGAGTTGTCTCGCAGTAGACGCGCATGATTGGCTCGGTGCCGGAGAAGCGGATCAGCATCCAGCCGCCGTCCTCCAGGCGGAAGAGGTAGCCGTCAAGCGTGACCAGCTCATTGACTTTCAGTCCGCCGATGGTCTTTGGGTTGGCAGCCAGGATGCGCGCTTCGCGGTCTTTTCGGTCGCCTTCGAAGGGGGTGTCAATGCGGTCGTAATAGTGCGCGCCGACTTTTGCAAAGAGCAGGTCGAGCAGTTGGGAGGGTTTCTTGCCGGTCTTGACCATGAAATCGAGCAGGTACAAACCCGCCAGGATGCCATCCCGCTCCGGTACGTTGCCGCGGAAGGCATAGCCGCCGCTCTCCTCGCCGCCGATCAGGGCGTCAGTTTCGAGCATCTTTGGGGCCACATATTTGAAGCCGACGCCGGTCTCGTGGACAGGAACGTTATAGAGCACCCCCAGTTTGTTGAGCATGGTGGTTGTGGAGATGGTCTTGACGATCGGGCCGCGCTGGCCGCGGATCTCGAGCAGGTAGTAAGCCAGCAAGGCGTAAACGCGCAGTTGGTTGACGAACTGTCCGTGCTCGTCGCCCACGCCGACGCGGTCGGCGTCGCCGTCGGTGACGATCAACACGTCGGCTTTGTTGTCAAGCATGGCTTTGAGACCCACGTCAATGTTCGGCGGGATGGGTTCGGGGCGCTTCATTTCAGGGAACGACGGGTTGCGCTCGTTGTGGATTTCGATGACCTTCGTCTTGCCGCCCGCCAACAGCCGCGAGAACCAGCCCGCGCCGTTGCCCCACATGGCGTCCACCAGCACGGTCAGGCCGGCGTCTTTGATGGGTTGGAGGTCAATCAGGTTTTTCAGATGTTCGATATATGCAGGCGCCGGGTCAAACTTGATAATTCTACCGTCAGCGAGTCCAATGTCGAACGTCAGACGTTTGACGTTCGACGTATCGTTCGGGATTAACGCCTCGATCTGCTTCAACCCCTCTGGATCAATCGCGCCGCCGTTCTCATCGCGTACTTTGAATCCGTTATCTGTAGCGGGATTGTGGGAGGCGGTGATGTTGACCGCGCCGCAGGCTTGCTTGTTGACCACCGAAAAAGCGATGACCGGCGTGGGCGTGGCGCCGTCGGTCAGGTGGACGCGCAGGCCATTCGCTGCCAGTACTTCGGCCACGGCTGCGGCGAAGTGCTCGGACGAGAAGCGCATGTCGTATCCTACGACAATCCACTCGCCTTTCCTACCTTTTTCGAGCAAATAAGAAGCAAATCCCTGTGCGCAGCGGCGGACGCTATCGAAGGTATAATCTTCGGCGATGACTCCCCGCCAGCCGTCGGTGCCAAAATGAATTGCAGTTGCCATGAGGACTCCTAAGTGTGATAATGATGGGAGGTATTATATCAGTGAACAGTTTTCAGTAACCAGTAAGCAGTAAAAAAACGTCTGAGGATTAGAGGCAGGTTGAGTGGATGAGAGCTACTCATAAATATCTGAAGTATCAGTGAACCAAGGTATTTTTATGCTCTTCGTTGGCTGTAAATTGTCGAACTCTACTGATTCTGCATCTCCGTCCCAAATATTATCTTGATATCTTCGAATAAACTCTGCGGTTATTGCATCAAAGGCTGTGACAAACCACCTTGCCACTTCAAGAATTTCATCTACTAATTTTCGATATATAGTTTGATCACCTAGATCCCCTTTTGTTTTGAGAAGCGCTCTACTCGCGAGAATCTCAGCAAAATAATAAAGATTGTTTGCTCTTCCACCTTGTTCTATATACGCTTTAAGATTGTCAGGTACATCAAGGAATGCGGCATCAAGTGCCTTTGGAGCTTCTGGAGTGTAATGAAATGCAAGAGAATCTCTAATTCTCCAAATGGTGTTGTTTTTATTCTCAAAGTAATGTCTGATTCTTGCTAAGGCTTCCTTTTCTTCTGAACGTAGATTGGCTTCGTAGGTTTTTGAAAACTCGCTTTTGTCAAATTCCTCCCATAAGAACTTTCCTGCCTCTTTTAGCTTACCGGCAAGAAGTCCTAGAAACATGAATGCGAAAGTGCGTCGCCCATCATTTTCTGCTTCGTTTCCAATAAAACTATCAGCAGATGACCAAAACAATAGCTTGTGAAAAGCATTTATCTCGTTTAGTATGTGTGCAAAGGTAAAAAAGAGAGAACGCTCTGCACTGGGAATTGTAGTTAGATAGTTCTTGTTTAGGTTCGCGGAGAATATCTTTGTCATGAAATTGCCCATTAGAAATGCGTTTTTAAATATCTTGCTTTACTATCCCTAGACAAACCTCCGATGATTTTTCGAACGTCGGGAATCTGTCACTTCAATTTCTTTGCCTTGTAATTTGCCGCCTCATCCTGCACGGCAAAATTCTGGGTAAGATGTTTTCTATATTCCATGTCAATGCGCTCGCGCAGGAACACCTTAATCAGCGACTGGTAAGGCACATCGCGTTGATTGGCAAGCTGGCGCAGTTCATCCAGCATTGATGCGGGCAGTCTCAGCGAGATGGCACGCGAGGACAGTTTTAGGTTGGGGAAGGCAGCCCGCTTGGCCTTGCTCCAGTCCACGTATTCGCTGGAGTCGTGCTCCGCCCAGAAGGCGCGCTCTTCGTCTTCGTTCTTAAACTCAGGAATTGGCTTGCTCATAGATGACTCTCTCTTTTTGGCTCATTTCACGTGCTGAGATGACACGGATTTTGTCATTTCGGACGGTAAAGGCAATGAATAAATATCGTCCCACGTTTGTCTGACCAAGAACAAAATAGCGTAGCTCAGCTTGCGAGTGTGACTGGTCGGGTTGTAAGAGCAGGGGTAGGTTGAAAAAGGCTTCTTCGCACTCGCCCGTTGTCACCCGGTGCTTGAGCCAGTTCTTTTCCCGGTTGCCTTCGTCCCAGTCGAAACCGAGGATGTTGTTCAAGTTGATCACATCTGTATATTATCACAATACACAAAACCATTCAAGGTGTCGGTAATACCTCATGCTATAATCACAGGTGCGTCAATCGTAATTCGTCAAACAGGAATCGAAAATGGATAGAATTTACCTCGACTACGCCGCCACCACACCCGTTGACCCGCGCGTGCTCAATGCCATGCTGCCGTACTTCAGCGAGATGTTCGGGAACCCATCCTCCGTCCATCGCTATGGACAGCAAGCCGAGGCGGCAGTCGATTCAGCGCGTGAATCCGTCGCTTGCGTGCTGAACTGCCGGCCTGACGAAATCATCTTCACCTCGTGCGGCTCTGAAGCTGACAACCTTGCCCTGCGTGGAGCAGCACTGGCAGCTCGCGAGAAGACGGGCGCCAACTGGATCCTGACAGCCAGGACAGAACACCACGCGGTCAGCCGGACAGTGGAGCAACTCGTCGAGCATTATGGTTTCGCGGTCGAGTGGCTGGAGGTGGACGAGTACGGCAGGGTACATCCAGAAACGGTTGAAAAAGCCATCTGCCATGCGACAGCGCTGGTCTCGGTCATGTATGCCAACAACGAAATTGGCTCGCTCAATCCGATAAAGGAGATTGCTGAAATCTGCCATCGTCACGGCGTATTGTTCCACACGGATGCTGTCCAGGCCGCCGCGTATCTGCCGGTGGATGTTCAGTCCCTCGGCGCAGATTTGCTCTCGCTCGGCGCGCACAAGTTCTACGGGCCGAAGGGTGTCGGCGCGCTTTACGTTCGCAAGGGCACACCGCTCATTCCGCATCTATCCGGCGGCGGGCAGGAGTTCGGTCTACGCGCGGGGACACACAATGTAGCCTACATCGTCGGCTTTGCCGAGGCGCTGCGCCTGACCGCCGCGGAGCGTGAGCAGCGCATCGCCCACGTCAAACCGCTGCGCGACCGCATCCTCGGCGCGGTACTCGAGGAGATCCCCGATTCTCGGATCACGGGTCATTCCGAATCCCGACTCCCCAATCACGCCTCTTTTGCCTTCAAAGACGTGGATGGCAACCTGCTTCTGACCCTGCTCGACGCGGCCGGCTTTGCCTGCTCGTCCGGCTCAGCCTGTAAGACGGGCAATCCTGAGCCTTCGGATGTACTGACCAGCCTCGGGCTGCCGCGTGAGTGGGCGCTCGGCTCGCTGCGGGTGACGCTCGGCATTGGCACCACGCCTGCGCATGTAGATGCCTTTCTGAAAACTTTGCCG
>JBDRTP010000101.1:0-4497 GCA_043823965.1 Chloroflexota bacterium | reverse complement strand
GTTCATGCGCGCTTCCGTGCCCAGGTTGAGCAGATCCTGCATCGGGGCAAGCGCGAACACGGCCACCGAGGCCCAGACGGCGCGGTGATGATTATGTTGGGGATTTTTATTGCATCCCAGAAACCCCGGTTGAAATGAGATTAACTGGCTGTACAGAACATCCCCATCCTCCCTTATAATTCCCACTATGTTCGAATTTCACATTCAAGCCAGACAAGGACGCGCCCGCGCTGGCCTTTTCCACACCCCGCACGGCGACCTGCCCACGCCGGTCTTCGCGCCGGTCGGCACACAGGCGGCGGTCAAGGCGCTCACCCCCGCGCAGGTGGAGGAACTCGGCGCGACGCTCGTCCTCGCCAACACCTATCACCTCTACCTGCGGCCCGGCGACGAACTCATCCGTGACCTGGGCGGCCTGCACGCTTTCATGCAATGGCCGCATCCCATCTTGACCGATTCGGGCGGCTTCCAGGTCCTTTCGCTGGCCGATACGCGTAAAATTGACGACGACGGGGTGACCTTCAAGAGCCACATTGACGGCTCGACCCACCGCTTCACCCCTGAGAAGTCCATCCAAATCCAGGAAAACCTCGGCGCGGATATCATCATGGCCTTCGACGAGTGCGCCGATCCGCATGACCGCGCCTACATCGAAAAGGCCATGCAGCGGACTCACGCCTGGGCGGAACGCTGCGTGCAGGCGAAGAAACGTGACGATCAGGCGCTCTTCGGCATCCTTCAGGGCGGCATCTTCCCGGACCTGCGGACGGCTTCCGCCAAATTCATCTCTTCCCTGCCCTGTCCCGGTTTCGCCATCGGCGGCCTCTCGGTGGGCGAGAGCAAAGCCGAGATGCACGACATGCTGGATATCGTGACCAGCATCCTGCCCGAAGATAAGCCGCGCTACCTGATGGGCGTCGGCACGCCCGAAGACCTGATCGAGGGCGTCCGGCGCGGGGTGGACATCTTCGATTGTGTCCTGCCCACTCGGCTGGCGCGCCACCATGCTGCGTTTTCGTCCGAGGGGCGGCTCAACCTGATGAACGCGGCGTTTGCGCGTGACAAGCGTCCGATAGACGAAACCTGCGCGTGCTATACTTGCCAGACGTTTACCCGCGCGTACATCCGTCATTTGATCGCTGCGAAGGAACTGCTCGCCGGGACATTGCTCTCGATCCATAATCTGCATACGATGATAAACTTGATGAAAGATATCCGCGCCGCGATCGTGGATGGAACATTCGAGTCGCGACTCCCCGACTGGTTGGAGCAGTGGAAAGGGAACGCACAAAGAACCCTAAACATAAAGGACACAAAGTTACACGAAGGCTCCCCTTTGTGATCCTTTGTGTCCTTTGTGTTAAAAATCAGGAGAATTTTATGAATTTTTTCCAATCGTTTCTGCTCGGCATCCTCCAGGGATTGACCGAATTCATCCCGGTCTCTTCCACTGCCCATCTGCTCATCGTGCAGAAACTGCTCGCTATCCCCGCGGATGACAGGATGTTCTCATTCCTCGTGCTTGTCCAAATGGGCACGCTGCTCTCGCTGATCGTCTATTTCTGGAAAGATGGCCTTGCGATTATCCGCGATATGTTCCGCAAGCCGGTGACATTCAATCACCGCCTGGGATGGTACATCGTCCTGGCAACGATCCCCGCGCTGGCCGCTGGCCTGTTGCTGAAAGATGTTGTCGAAGCCTTGTTCCAGACCCCGCTCCTGGAAGCAGGCATCCGGCTCTCGATCAGCGCGGCGCTGCTGGCCCTGGCGGAGCGGCTGGGAAAACGCCAACGCACCCTGGAATCCAAAAACTGGAAGGATGCGTTGTTTGTCGGTTTCATGCAAATCCTCGCCATCTTCCCCGGCGCATCCCGCAGCGGGACGACGATCAGCGCCGGGATGCTGCGCGGCTTCGACCGGCCCTCGGCGGCGCGCTTCGCCTTCCTGATGTCTGTGCCGGTCATGCTGGCCGCGGGGGCCTACGAATCGCTTCATTTGCTCAAGATACCCAACCTGGGCAGTTTCCTGCCTTTGCTGGCAGTGGGATTCATCACTGCGGCCGTCGTCGGCTGGCTGGCGATCAGATGGCTGCTGAACTTTCTCGGCAGGCGGTCACTGTATTGGTTCGCGGCCTACTGTGCGCTGGCCGGGGCAGCCTGCCTGATCCTGTTTTTTTCGGGATAAGACTCGAAGGGAGATCGAGGTGAAGCAAATCAAGTATTTCCTCAGCGTTTTCTTGATCTCCAACATTCTGGCGTACATCCTGTATTTCCAACGAGCTGACCTGAGGGGTCTTCTTGAGTTGGAGGACGATCTGTTAGAGAATTTAACCGCGCTTTGTTTTTTAGCGGCCGGGATTCTTGCCACTTATCTGGCTCTGCGCGAGAAAACCAACAGAGGCTGGTTAATATTCGTCGCCGCCTTGGGTTTCATTGGCTTCCTGGATGAGGTTGGATTTGGCTCCAGGTATTTTGGCTTTTCCACACCGGTCATCGCCGATAAACCGATCGATTCGATCCACGACATCCCGGTTGCGCTGGCAAAATTGGTCCTGCGAGGCTGGCAAGATTCCATCCTGCCAACAACGCTCGCCGCTCTTGCCACGCTCATCGTGCTGACCATCGTTATCTGGAAACATGGAAAAGCAATCCTGGGTTTCTTGTCCCGACATCTAAAATATCCGCCCTTGATCTTGATCCTGCTCTCGGCAGCCTTGATCGCCCTGGCGATCCTCCTGGACGCTGATTTCATCCACCTCGAACTTCTGGTGGTGCTGGAAGAAATGTTCGAATTGAATGCCGCGATCGCGCTCATTTTCTGCGCCTGGAGTCTGAAGCAACGGACAAATGGCTTATGAAACGACTCTCGCTGGTGCTGACGTTCCTACTCACCGCCTGCGCCGGGAACGCTCCAACGGCTGCGGCCACCCCGCAGATTATCCATGTTCAATACACTTTTGCGGCCCAACCCTGGCTAGCTGATGTGTACGATTGCGCCGCTGAAAATGGCGTGATTGCCGAACTCCGTGCCGCCAATTATCTCGAGTTCAATCATAATACAATGTCTATACGCATTGGCGAACCTGTTTTCCTGACTGCCCCCGCCTACCAGATTGGCAGTGAAGAAATTGTGATCGGCGTCAATCCCAAGAATCAAATTGGCGATCTGGCGGTTGAAAACGTGCGTTCTATTTTCAGCGGCCGAATCACCCGCTGGGACAAACTCGGCGGAAAAAAGGCACCGGTGCAGGTCTGGGTGTTTGCTTCGGGAGAGGACTTGCAGCAGGTTTTTGACGCGCAGGTAATGGGCGGGATGCCGGTCACGTCACACGCCAGGCTGGCAGCCAGTCCGCAAGAGATGACAAATGCCATCGCAGCAGATGACAATGCGATTGGGATCCTGACCCGCCGCTGGATGGAAAGCAACGTGCGAGAAGTGTTCGCCTCGGCGTCCGTGCCGGTGCTGGCGATTACCTCGTCCGAGCCGCAGGGAACTATTCAGGCACTCATCTCTTGTTTGCAGAAATGATCTTGAATCCCGCGTTTGTACTTTTTTCCGGCGTCATCCTATGGTCTCCTGGCCTTCGTTACGCCAGCCGCGCTCGCACGGTTTTTTACCGTTTCTTTGCTTGGGATGCCATCCTCGGCCATGAGTGTCTAATCGGTATGTCTGTGGTTTTCGTGGGGCGGATTGTTAATCCGCCCGCCCCAGATATGGCTTAAACCATCAGGTTTTAACCGCATTTGGCTGTGCGGGATACCTTCCCACACCACATTTTGCCGCTGTGCGGGATACCTTCCCGCACCACACTCTGTCAACCGCATACCATCAAGACATTCATGGATTCTCGAGTTGATTCGATGATCCATATTTTATCAGCGTGAATCAGCGTTTATTCGCGTCCCCTTTCCAATGATCAGACAATCGGCGGGTAAGTCCCCTGCGGGGATGTTTCGCGAAAACCCGCCCTACCGATTAGGTGCTACGCACAATACGGGGTGACGCGTATGCCATTCGGTGGCCTGTTCGTAAGAATGACCCGCCTGTAACACCCTTGCTTCTCCCCATGCGCGCCCAATAATTTGCAACCCAATCGGCAAACCGCCGGACGTAAACCCGCACGGCAGCGAAAGGGCCGGCAGGCCGGTGAGATTGAACGGTGCGGTGAAGCGCGTCAGGCGGCGGGCTTGCTCGACGGCATCTGTCCCTTCAAGCGGCGGCGCGGGGATGGAGGTGGTTGGGGTGAGCAAAATATCATAATCGGCAAAAAATTGTTCCAGTTTACGGCGTATTTCGACCTGCGTCCGCCGCGCCAGGGCGTATTCCGTGGAAGTGTACGCCGCGCCGGTTTGCAGACGCTGGCGAACATCCTCCCCGAACCAGTCGGGATGCTCTGCCAGCCGCTGGCGGTGATAGGCGGCCGCGTCGGCCTGCACCATCAGGCCATTAGCAAGGCTGGCCTCGCCCAGAAAGGATACGTCGGTTTTAGTCACAACT
>JBDRTP010000100.1:0-2222 GCA_043823965.1 Chloroflexota bacterium | reverse complement strand
AGGCCGCGCTGTGGATATGTGGACAACCGAAGTGCGCCGGTTGCCCACATATCCACAGCGCCTACGACGACGGCGGCCTCCACTCTACCACGCTTCCCAAAGAGTACTCGAAAAGGCGACACCTTTTAGCATAACACAACGACAACGAAGAATATAAACTACCCCATGTCGTAATATCCGATGTTTGGTATTTCGATGATAATGATAAATGTTGTCCAGCCAAGTTAGAACTCTTTGGTTACGGTTATGAAATCGACACCTATAAAAACGGAGTACCTTACCAGAGACATCAAGCTATTCAAAGAACTCGACCATTTAAATTATCGTACCGTATTCTTGAATCAGATGGATTGACCGTCACTATTGATGGTCATTGTGGTAAGTTGCGCCTATCTACTCTCGGTTCGCTCATTTTTTGACGGGATTTGAAAAATGCGATAAGCTATCGGCATGACCAAATGGCTTACCGTAACGACTGAACGAGTAGACGACATTCCTGTTCTGATTGCATCGCTGGAGCGCATGGGGCTGGCCGAACTGGCAGACGAGCACTTTGTACCGCACGGCAACTGGCAAGGGATCAGTCCAGGAAAAATGCTGACGGGGTGGTTGGCCCACATCCTGTCGGAAGCGGATCACCGGCTGAACCAGGTGGAGGATTGGGCGGCGAAGCGGAACGAGACGCTGAGTGTCTGCCTGGGATGCGATGTGCGAGCGCTGGACTTCAGCGACGACCGGCTGGCGATTGGACTGGATCTGCTGAGTGATGATCAGCATTGGGTGCAATTCGAGACAGCCTTGAACCAGCGCACGATCCGGGTCTACGACTTGAAGCCGAAGTGTGTACGGATCGACAGTACTACGGCGAGCGGGCATTGGCAAGTGACGGAAGATGGCTTGTTCCAGTTTGGGCACAGCAAAGACTACCGGCCCGACTTGCCGCAGGTGAAGGTGATCTTGTCTACGCTGGACCCCTTGGGGATGCCGGTTGCGACGCAAGTGGTTTCTGGCGACAAAGCCGACGACCCTTTGTACATTCCGGCGATTGACCAGGTGCGGGAAGGGGTGGGGCGGTGCGGCTTGCTGTATGTGGGCGACTGCAAAATGATGGCATTGGAGACGCGGGCCCACCTTCAGGTGGGAGCCGATCACTACCTGGGGCCGTTTTCGTTGACGCAGATCCCCCAGAAGACATTGGACGACTACCTGAAGCCTGTCTGGGCCAAAGAGCAACCCCTGATCGCGGTGGATCGCGGTGGGACAGACGGCAAAAAGGAGAAAATCGCTGAAGGGTTCGAGCGCAGGGAGACGTTGACCACTGTGGTCGCCGGAAAAGAAGAGACCTGGATTGAGCGCCGCTTGGTGGTACGCTCGCTCTCGCACGCCAAAGCCGCTGAAGCCGCCCTGCGCAACCGATTGGAGAAGGCCCAGACTGCCATCGAAGCGTTGAACGAACGCAAACAAGGCAAAGAGCGATTCACCGAAGTAGAGTTGCTGCGTCAGGCCGCCGAGGCGCTCCTCAAACAGCATGAAGTCGAAAGGTTGTTGGTGTTGCAGTATGCAGAGCAAACGCAAGAACGGCACATGCGCAAGTATGGATCCCGCCCAGCGGGAACCCGCATCGAGCGTCAGGTTTCTGTATCGGTCCAGAGGGATGAAACGGCCATTCAAGAAGCCATCCGCCGCCTGGGATGGCGCGTGTACGGCACCAATTGCCCCCAAAGCGAGCTTTCCCTGGAACAGGCTGTCCTGGCCTATCGGGAAGAATACCTGGTCGAACGCAATTTTGGGCGACTGAAAGGCAAGCCTTTGACCCTGACTCCCATGTATCTGGAAGATGACCGGCGAGCAACGGGCTTGATCCGCCTGTTGTCGGTCGGTTTGCGGGCCTTGACCTTGCTCGAACATGTCACTCGCTGCCGCTTGGCTGAGACGGGCGAAGTGTTGACCGGGCTGTATGCTGGCAACCCAACGCGGGCAACCGACCGTCCCACTACCGAAGCCATGCTGCGCTGCTTCGAGGACATTTTCCTGAGCTTTATCACGCTTGGCGAGCAAACCTATCGTCATCTGACGCCACTTTCCGAGCTACAGCAGAAGATTCTCAACCTGCTGGACTTCCCAGTGAGCATTTACACCACACTTTCAGCAGATTCCAAAAAACCGCCATGAAAATGAGCGAACCGAGAGCTGATAGTGAAGGACTGGAACTTCTTCGGTTG
>JBDRTP010000099.1:0-17818 GCA_043823965.1 Chloroflexota bacterium | reverse complement strand
GCAGGCGCATTAGAAAAGTAAATCTCGGTGGTTCACAGTTTCCCCGCAAAGGGGGCCTCCATGCCCCCGAATCGCAGGCGTGCCCACAGGGTGCTTGCGCGAGGAGCCTGCTCTACTGAAAATCTATGATTTGCTGAATCTTGGAGTGGCCAAAATGAAAGAAAAAGAAGAGATCTCTCGACGGGATTTTATGAAGATTGCAACCTTGTCAATCGGCGGATTGATCGGCCTGGGTTGGGGCATCCCCGCAATTGCCTACGTAGTCAGCCCAGCGCTGAAGAGTAAGCAAGCTCAAGAGTGGATTCGCCTCGGGTCTACCGTAAAAGTTGAGCTTGGCGTCCCGACCCTGTTCAAAGTCAAGGTGAAACGCCAGATGGGTTGGATCGTCAACGAAGAAGAATTATCGGTTTACGTTCTGACAGAGGATGGGCGCAATTACATCGCCATGTCGAACGTCTGTACGCACCTCGGCTGCCTCATCCGCTGGATCGCTGAACAGGATAAATTCTTTTGCCCTTGCCACAATGGGGTTTTCGACAAGCAGGGGAACGTCGTATCCGGACCGCCGCCTCGTCCCTTAGATCAATATCAAGTCAAGGTCGAGGATGATCAACTGTTCATCCTTGGAGGCTAAACATAATAACGAGATTTGCGAACTGGCTGGATGAACGGGTGAACTGGCGTCAGGTATGGGATGCCATTTTCCTGCGCAAGATCCCCAAGGTCAACTGGTTCTATACGCTTGGCAGCGCGACCCTCTTCGTCGCTGTCAATCAAGCCGTTACCGGCATCCTGTTGACGTTAAATTACGTCCCCACGCCCGATCACGCCTACGACAGTATTCAATACATCACTACGCAGATTCCCGCCGGCTGGCTGATCCGTGGCCTTCACCATTGGGGCGCGAGCGCGATGGTCGTTTTGGTCGTGCTGCACATGCTGCGCGTGATCTTTTACGGCGCGTACAAGTACCCGCGCGAAGTCACCTGGTTTACCGGTGTAATCCTGCTGCTGGTCGTGATCGGCTTTGGCTTTACCGGCTACCTGCTCCCATGGGATCAAAAAGCATATTGGGCTACCAAGGTTGGGACACGTATCGCCGGGACGCCGCCCTTCATCGGCGATTATTTACTGCGCATTATGCGCGGCGGCGAGAACTTATCCGCGGTGACTTTAGCGCGTTTCTTCGGCACGCATGTATGGGTGCTGCCTGCCACACTGATGCTCTTGCTGGGCATTCACCTGTACCTGGTCATCCGCATCGGCATCAGTGCAGTGCCCAAGAAGGAGGATTAGCCGGTGAACGAGCAGGAAAAACGAACCTACCTGGAGAAATATCAGGAAGCCAAGAAGAAAGGGGTTCCCTTCTTCCCAGATATCCTATTCAAGGATGCCGTCATCTCCCTGGTTGTGTTCATCATCCTGATTGCCCTGGCATACTTTTTCGGAGCGCCGTTGGAGGCACGCGCCAACCCTGCGGACACGACCTACACCCCACGCCCGGAGTGGTACTTCCTCTTCTTGTTCCAACTCCTGAAGTACATTCCCGGCAAGCTCGAAGTGATCGGGGTGATCGTCTTGCCCACGCTGGCGATCCTGCTCCTCTTTTTCCTGCCGCTCTTGGATCGAAGCCCACGCCGCCACTTCCTGAAGAGACCGGTCATTACGACGGCGGCGACGCTGGCGGTGGCAGGCATCGCCTTTCTGACCATCCAGGCTGTCCGGGAAACCCCGCCGCCGGCCGAGGTTACCTCCGGCGATCAAACAGCCGCGCTCTACGCGGCTAACTGCGCCCCCTGCCACGGCGCTTCGATCACCGTCCCGCCGGGCACCAACCTGCACCAGGTCATCGCGCAGGGAAAGCACGAGGGGATGCCAGCCTGGGGCGCAGACCTATCCACAGACCAGATTGACGCCCTGGTCGGATTCATTCTCTCGCCGGGCGGCAGCCAGCTCTTTACGCAGTATTGCGGTGAATGTCACCAGGCCCCCGAATTGGTCGCCAGCAGCCCGCTGGAACTCAAGCGCGCCCTGAACGAGGACCTGGCCTACCCGCCCCACGCGGATGCCAAGATCACCGATTTGTCAACCGCAATGAGCGCGGAAGAACGCTCCCGCCTGCTCAACTTCCTGGTTGCGCCGGATGGCGAAAGGCTCTTCGCCACCAATTGCTCTCCCTGTCACGGCAATTCTGTGCCGTTTACAGGCAGTGAAAAAACGTTGCGAGAGATTATCACCAAAGGTGGGCTTCATCTCGAGATGCCCCCCTGGAAAGAGAAACTTAGCCAGACTAAAATTGATACGCTCGCCAATTACGTGGTTGATCCTGAATCGGAAACCTCCGGTAAAAAGTTATTCGATCAATACTGCAAAACTTGCCATGGGGATCGCGTCCCCCAAGCGGACAGGGTTGACCAGGCCCGGCAAATCATCGCCAGTGGCGGGCCTCATCAGACAATGCCTATCTGGGGCGATGTCTTGACTTCGGAACAGCTTGATGCACTTGTGCAGTATACGCTGCGCGTTGCGCAAGGTACTTCGCTCGAAGCTGGTCAACAACTCTTTGCTGTGAATTGCGCAGTCTGTCACGGCAGTTTCGGTGAGGGCGGGCCGAACCCATCCCTGCCCGGCGATATCATCGCGCCGATCAGTTCCTCTGAGTACCTGAAAACGCGCGACGATACGACCCTACGGGCCATCATCTCCCAGGGGCAGCCCAATTTCGGCATGCCACCTTTCGGAACGGCTCTGGAGAACACTGACATTGACGCAATCGTGGCGTACATCCGCTCATGGGAAGCCAATCCGCCTGCCGCGCTGCCCCCGCAGGCTCAACAACCAGAGTCCGGCGGAACGACCCTTTCTGGGGCGGAAATTTACGCCCGGGTTTGTGCGCAGTGCCACGGCCTGCACGGCGAAGGAGGCAGCGGTCCGGCTTTGAACGCGGCGCAATTCCAGACTGCCAACACCGACCAGGATATCTCCAACACGATCCGCGCGGGACGCACGTCCACAGCCATGATCGCCTGGGGCGACTTCCTGACCTCGACCCAGATCGAGCAATTGGTTAGTTTCATCCGCACGCTGCCATCCAGCGCCGCCAGCCCGGCAGTCCCTTCGTTTGCTGCTGACGTGATGCCCATCCTGCAGGCGAAATGCGTCCTCTGTCACGGATCGCTGGGAGGCTGGAATGCAGCCAGTTACACGAGCATCAAGACCAGCGGAGATCATGCTCCGGTCATCATCCCTGGCAATGCCACCCTCAGCCTGTTGGTGCAAAAGCTCTTGGGAACACAGACACAGGGAGGCATTATGCCGCCAGCCGGAAAATTACCCGATAGCGAAATACAGATCATCATCAACTGGATCAACGCCGGAGCACTGGAAAAGTAGCCCTCCAGTCTGAAAACCCGCAACCCCCAAAGATTCACGAAATCAAAAACGCCCCTCATCAGGGCGTTTTTGATTCACGACGATTCAACCTTCAACGGAACTTACAGATTGAACGTCACCTGGATCCTATTCATGATGTACGATGAAGCCACGCCCCTCCAACCGCTCCAACCGATGCCCATGAAAGTCCCTCCTGCAGGACCTCACGATAAGAACGATGGGCTGAAACCGCGTCGAACAGCGCCCGGTACAAGTCCGGGTTGCGCTCGGCGGCCTGCAAAACAGGATCCATCATTCCCAGGCGCGCCGCCAGGATGGTGAAATGCCGCATGGCCTGGCCGTAGGGAAGGTCGCTCAGAATATCCGCGTTGGCAGAATAATAGCGGGAATGAAAAGCGTATTTGGAAATTCCATCGCGCAATATGACCTGGGCGGCGCGAATGCCCGTCTGGATTGCGGAAGTGACTCCTTTACCCTTGAAGGCGCGCACCAGACCGGCTGCATCCCCCACCATGACAAAACGGTCGCCGGTAAAATGACGCGCCAGTCCCCTGGGAAACCGTCCCTTGAAATAACGCAGGTCGTTTGAGTTAAAGCGGCCTGCGTTTTCGAAATCCGGCAGCGACCGGCGGGTTTCAGGGAAAGCGAGAAAATCATCCATCAGAGCCGTGTCCACGGAATCTCCCGCGATGTTGATGGTCAAATGGTTACCCTTGGGGGTAACGCCTCCAAACTCAATCCGCGGTGAAGAAGGCAAGAAGGCATGGATGCGGGATCCAAACTTTGTTATTCCAGCCTCGCCCGGATGGTATTTCGTTACGATGGAACTCAGCGTTGGCGGGGGACGGTATCTGACGGCGCGTGAGAAAATGGCGGCCGAGCCTTCGTCCAGCCCAAAGGCGCCGATGACGACATCCGCTTCGAGGGGAAAGTTTTCGGTATAGACCACCACCCGATCAGCGTGGAATTCGATATCCGTCGCCCGCGCCGGCTGAATCGTCACTCCAAGTGCACGGGTGGCATCCAACATATAGGCATCGAACTGAACGCGGCGCAGGGCGACAGAAGGCTCTGCCGTGCCATCCAGGACAATTTGCCGCCGCCCGGCGTGCAGAACGTAGCCCGTGATGGCCCCGCGTTGAAGATGATACGGAAATGGAATGCCAAGTTCTTTTTCCAGGAGTGCATCCACCGGTGGAGAAAGCACCCCCACGCACTGGTTGTAATGCTGTTCGCCGACGAACTGTTTGCCCTCAACGATGATCACTTCCACATCCCTGCCTGTGGATTGGGCTTCCAGTTTGAGGGCGATGGCAGCAGCCACGCCTCCCGGCCCTCCGCCGAGGATGACGACCCGGCTGCCATCCTGAAGCGGCCCCAATCCCGACCCTGCGCGTGAGATGTTCATCCGTGCCGGTTCTCCAGCAAACCTTTCCAAGTATTCATCAAGGCCGAACGGCTTAGCGATATCCAAAAAAGGCGGCGGTAGGGTTCGTCCCCGCTGAACATCCCCCACAAGATGCGAATATGCATTTGCCGTTGAGGCGGTTGATTGATCTCGGCCGCGACCGCCTTCTCCCAGGCTCGCAGCAGAAATGGGATGCGGCGGGTGATTTCCCAGAGGGAGAACAGCAGCCGCCCATAAAGATTATCGGCAACGATTCCTCGACAAATCGGCGCGTAGCTGCGGGCAAAATCCCGCCGCGAGACGCCGCGCTGGATGGCGGTTTGCGCGGCGGCCCGCGCAGTGATGAAGGCCATGCCAATTCCGTTTTTGTAGAGACGCGTGACTGCTGCATCGCCCACTACAACCATGCGATCGGCAAAATAGCCGCCGGCCGCCGTCACGGCCACGCGCGGCGTGCATCCGCAAAGTTTGTGAAGCCCATCCGGGAATAACGCCGGAAAGACATTTCCATCCAGAAAATCGTCCACAGCGCCGGGCGGCAGGTGCTGACCAAGCAAGGAAATATTGGCATAGCGGCCCTTGGGTATCAGCGCGCCAAAGATCAGACCGGGCGGGTAATCGAAATAGACATGCACGCAGTGACCGCACAATTCCGTCGGGATAAAAATCTCATCCTGGGCCATGACCTCGGTTCGAGGCGGATGATAGCCCCAGGCTGGATCCAACGGCGGGCGGCTGTTGACTCCCGTCGCCACGATCACCAGGTCTGCTTCGAGGGTTGCCTGTGCGGTAATGACCAGCGGGCGGGGGCCAGGCTGAATGGAACGTACCCTCGCACGCTGGACAACGACGCCGCGTTCCCTGGCTTGATCCAGCAGCCAGCCGTCAAATGAATGTGGGAAAGGCGGAGCGCCCAATCGGGGGCCACTGCCCCGGTAAACGCTCATGATGCGCCGTTCGGAGTCTGGACGATGAATTTGAAATTCCGTCTTATCCAGGTGAAGGATGTAAGTATCCAATTCCGCCTGGATAATTTCATCGGGCAGATTCACCCCCAGGGTCTGCAGATCCCGCACCAGCGAGGAGGAGAGGATTCCGGCGCACTTGTTGCATCCACCGGGGCCGGGACGGGAAAAATCGCGCGGCTCCAGGATGCGCACTTCCAGTGAGAGTTGCGCCTCCCGGGCGAACTTTAATAAATGCAGCGCGGCAAAACTCCCTGCCGGGCCTCCGCCCACAATCACCACGCGACTTCCATTGGTCAACCGCATCATGGCTGCTCCATGTGGACAGACCGGCGACGGCTTGATTTCAGCTCATTCTATCCCGCTGAGATCAGCCCGTTGCGCAAGGCGAAGCGCATAAGAGCAGCGCGGCTGGCAAGGCTTAATTTATTCATGCCACACATTGTAACATATGGAAGACGAATGGCTCCGCGCTGATGGGGAGCGCGGAGCCATTCGTTTCAAACGAACGTCTTATGACGGACTATGCCGGAGCAGGCGCCTTTGCTTCACCTGTCCGATTCTCGTGTTCCTCGACCGTCAAGCTGTGGTCCACCACTTTCAAATACCGCACTCCCAGCGAGAAGACCAGCAGGCCGAATGCGATCACACCCAGCCCCGCCATCCACTCGACCAGCGACGGTGTGTAGGCCGTGTATTGGATGGTCGGCTCACCCGGCAGGTATGAGAGCACAATCATCAGGCCGGAGAGATTGGTATCCCAGCGGTAAGCCACCACACCGCCCACCACCAGGGCCAAGGCAAGCATACGCCACAGTTGACTCATCCGGGTGGGGCGATATAACAGCAGCACCATCGGCATGACGATACCCAGCAGGATCTCGCCGACCCAGAAGTTGAATGACAGCGGCCCGCTGGTCAACAAATGCAGGCCCTCGGTGCGGCCCGGCTGATAGGTATAGGTCATCGAGAGGACATTCCAGAAGCGGAAATACAGGTAAAGCACCAGCGTCCAGCCAATGAAGTAAGCGATGCGTTCCAGCAGGCTGTCGTCCACGCTGGCGCGCCTGGTCAGCCGCGCCGAGAGCATGGAGGCGAACACAGTCAGCGACATGCCGCCGGCCACGGCTGAGATAATGAACAACACCGAGACATCCGGACTGTACCAGAAAGGGCGAGCTTTGAGCACGCCGTACACCGCGCCCAACGAGGACTGGTGCAGCATCGAAAGCCCTAAGCCGACCACCGCCAGGTAGGGCGCGTAGTGATGCACGTGCGACATCTTCCCGATCAGTTTTGGCCAGCGCTTCTTCAGCCACTCGAACTGAGCGAAAATCGGCATGCATTCCAGCACCAGCACCGCCAGGTAGAGTATGACACACATGGTTACTTCCCAGAGCAACGAGTGCTTGTTCCAATAAACGACCGCGTGCCAGAAACGATCCGGGCGGCCAATATCCAGTAACAGGGTGAGCAGCGCCATAGTGTAGCCGATCAGGCCGATGAAAGTGGCGGTGCGGGCTACCGGCTGGAAGCGTTTCAGCCCCAGCAGGTACACCGCCGCGCATAACGAGAAAGCTCCAGCGCTCACGGCGATCGCAGACAGGTCAATCGTGATCCACAGCCCCCAGGGAACCAGGTCGGTCAGGTTGGTGACCGACAGACCTTTCCAGAAGACGATCAAGCCTGCAACCAAGCCAGCCGCAACGACAACGCCCAGGCCAATCAACCAGGCCTGCCAGGGAGATAGTTTCAATGGTTTCAGATGAATCTTCATGGCTACGCACTCTCCTCGGTCGCAGGCAAATAATATACGCGCGGCCCCGTCCCCATATCCGCGCGCAAACGATACGAGCTGCGCGCTTTGAGCAACTTACTGACGTTTGACTCCGGGTCATTCAGGTCGCCGAAGAGGCGCGCCCCCACCGGGCAAACCACCACACAGGCTGGGGTGGCGTCCGGGTCCACGCCGGCGGTCATGCCCAGGGCCAGGCCGCGGTCAATGCGCTGGAAGCAGAAAGTGCACTTTTCAACGACACCGCGCGGACGCCGGGGCACTTCTGGCTGTCCCCATTCTGGCACGGCCGGGTTCGGAGCGGTAAATGCTTCCCAATTGAAAGAGCGTGCACCGTAAGGGCAGGCCACTTCACAGTAGCGGCAACCGATGCAACGGTCGTAATCCATCATCACGATACCATCCGGACGATAATAAGTGGCCTTGACCGGGCAAACGTCCACGCAGGGGGCTTGTGCGCAGTGCATGCAGGGGCGGGGCAAGTACACGATCTGATCGCCCACACTGCCGACTTCAAAGACCTGATTCCAGGAAATCTCCGGCGGAATGTCATTGTGTGCCCGGCAGGCCAGCGTGCAATACCCGCAGCCGATGCATTTAGACTGGTCAATGACCATCGCCCACTGGTGCGGCCCGGCCTCGGTCGGTCCGGAGGCTTCCGCCCGGCGGCGGATCACGTTGGCCCCGGCCAGAGCCGCAACGCCGATTGCAGTAATCTTCAGGAAATCGCGCCGATCAACCTTTGGATTGCTCATTTCTTCCTCCCAGTTGTGTTCATGCGGCGATATAACTTTTCCAGCCAGGGGGAGAGCACCATGCCGCCCGCCAGCCCGAGCAGGCCAGCCAGGCCAGCAAACCCGGCCGGGCTGACCGGGGCCGGTTGGCTGGTCAGAGGCGCCGCGGGCGTCTCCGTGGCGGGAGGCTCTCCAATTGTCCCCCCCGCAGGCGGAATGGCGGCAGCCGCGGTCGCCGAGTGCATTTGATCTTTATGGCAATTATTGCACGTGGCCAGGCTGGCATTGAAACTGTGATCCGGCGCGGCATGAACATCCTGGTTTTGCCCAGCCTCGAAATGGCCCAGGTGACAATCTATGCACTTTACACCCGCCTGGGCATGCTTGGAATAAGAGAAGCCCAGCGCATATTCGCGGTGACAGTTGATGCACAAGGCTGAAGGATCCAGCGGCTCGCCACGGTCGCTCAGGATGGCCTTGACCGCCGCCGAGTGCGGATCGTGGCAGACCGTGCAGGTCATGTCACGCCGATAGTGGGCGCTCAATTTCCACTCCTGCCAACCGAAGCGGGTATCGCTGTGGCAGTGACCGCACAGGTCAGTCGTGCGATCAATCGGCATCGGGTCTTGGGGATGGTTGGCAGGCGCAGGGCTGTGACAGGCCTCGCAGGCTACCCCGTCTTCCCGCCAGGTCGCCGTCGCCGGATCGTAACCGGTGACGTGGCAGACCAGACACGCTCCGGGTTTACCCTGGGCCGCCCAAGCCTCCTCGAATTTCGGGTCGGAGGTGGCCTGTCCGTGGAATCCAGAAGCCCAGGCTTCCTGGAACTTCGGGTGGCAGACGCCGCAATCGGTCTGTTGCTGCGTGGGAGTCGCAGGAGTCTCATCCTGATTGGCCTTCGCCTGCCCGACGACCAGTGTCACGCCGGCCAGGAGCAGTGCGAGCGCCAATGAAAAGAGAAATCGTTCAAGTTTTGTCATCGTTGGTCTCCTCATGGTTGGGGAATTGGTTGAACGCTTACAGGAACCGGCGCCTGGCGGAAGACATCACACCCCAGGCAGTCTTCGCGTAAGACACCGCTTTTCGACCGGAAAACTTGCCAGCACGGGACCCCGGGCTGGGCAGCCGCCGGGCAGGCCTTATGCCTCGCCTCGGGGCATTCCTTGACCTCCCAACAGGGTTTACCAGTTGGGGCAACCACCGGCACGGACAGAGCCTCTTCCTGCCAGCGTTGGTCAAGGTGGTGAAGCAGGTAGATAACCCCGGCGGTCACCGCCAACGGGATACCGATCCGCAAGAGCAGGCCGAGGGCAAAAGTAAAAAAAGTGTTCAGCCACTCCATTAAGCGCCTCGAAGATTGCCTGGCCCCTCGTTATGGCGTCTGATTGCTTCGCCAATCGTCAGCAGCAAGGCTGCGGGTACAACCAGTCTCAAGATCATCAAGGCGATCACGATCAATGTGCTTGTCATGGCTACCTCCTTTCGAGAGTCGTGCGATACTTTCATCTTCAGTGTAGTCATCTCAGGATGGGAAGTAAATTCGGCGCACAACCAATCTTTTTTATGGGACTGCCACCCCATATCGCCCCACGATTTGGAGGTTATTTACTCTCGCCACCCCACGTCAGCGTTAGCGGATTGGGTTTAAATTGAGTCATGCGCCCCAATAAAAAAAAGCCTGCCAGAAATATTCTGGCAGGCCGCAAGTGAGTGATAAGACCTCAAGGTTTGATGATCCCTTTGCGGATGGCGTAACGCACCAAATCCACCCGGGAGTGTAGATTGAGCTTGCGCATGATATTTTCACGATGGCGGGCGACCGTCTTCGGGCTGATGACCAGCACTTCGGCAATCTCGTCGTTGGTCGCCCCGTCAGCCAGGTATCTCAGTACTTCCTGCTCACGGTCAGTCAGGCCGTCGAGGCCAGCAGCTTCGCCGCTGCCCCGATCTTGAGCCAGGAAATCTTTAACGAGCAGCTTCGCCAGGGATGGATAGAGATAAACCTCGCCTTTGGCGGCCGCCCGGATGGCGGTCAATAGTTCTTCCGGTGCAGCTCGCTTGGGCACGTAGCCATTTGCCCCGGCTTCGAGCATTTTAAAGAAATATTCCTCATCCTCGTGGATGGTCAATGCCACAACCGCCACTTCCGGATAGAGGCGCTTGATCTCACGCGTCGCCTGAATGCCAGACATATCCGGCAGGCCAATATCCATAAGCACGATATCAGGTGTCAGCTGCGGCACTGCATCGAGCGCCTCTTTTGCCGTACCGGCCTCACCGACGATCTCCACATCGCTTTCGCCGGCCAGCAACATGCGCAGGCCGGAACGGACAACCTGATGGTCATCCACCAACAGGAGACGTATTTTCATCGGACACCTCTACATCCTCTTGATAGGGGATGGATACCTCAATCTTGGTCCCTTCCCCTGAACGTGAACTCAACGCAAACTTACCACCTAACAGGGTTGCCCGCTCTTGCATACCTGTCAGGCCCCAGGAAATCCGCTCGGAGGAGGTCATTGACCGGGTATCAAAACCCCGACCATCGTCCGTCACTTGCACCCGCACCGCGTTGGGGCCGTAGCTCAAGTTGATACTGGCGTTCCTGGCGTTGGCGTGCTTGACCACGTTGGTCAGCGCTTCCTGAGCGATGCGGAACAAAGCGGTTTTCACTGCCGAAGAGACGGGCCGCTCCTTACCGTTGATTTCCACCCGTACGTATATCTGGGCGCGTTCCTGGATATCGTGAGCGTACCAACGCAAGGCCGCAGGAAGGCCCAAATCATCCAGATGGGATGGGCGCAGGTCGCCGATCAGGCGTTGCAGCTCGTTCAGGGAATGGGCAGTTAGTTCTTGCAATTGTCTCAAAGTCTGGTTGGCGCGGTTTTTATCCCCATTCTCCACTCTTGTCGTCAGCCCGCGCAAGCCCATGCCGATGGCGGTCAGCGCCTGGCCGGTCTCATCGTGCAGCTCGCGCGCAATGCGTTGACGCTCACTCTCCTGGGCAGTTACCACACGTCTAAAGAGTCCCCCGCGCGTTGCTTCGCGCTGCTCAGCTTCCTTCAGGCGGGCTTCCTGTAGGTTGGCGATCTGGTGCTCGATTTCCACCTGGAAAGCCCGCAGGAAGCGGATTACGAAGAAGGATGCCAAGACTGCCATCGCAGCCCGGAACAATTGTACCGGAAACCCGAATAGATTCATGAACAAGGCTTGGTTAATGACATTCGATGGAGGCAAGGGTGTCGCCTGGGAGAACAATTGGCCGATCAAGCCATACCAGCCAAACGCTACAGCCGCCCACAATGCATCCCGGCCGAAGGAAACCAGGCCGGCTTGCCGGAAGACGCGCTGCTGGACGACCAGCCCGATGGCGGCCAGGAGCGCAGCCGGGATGGCGAGCGAATAACGCGTCCACACATCTGCTACGTGCCACAGGACGGGAGCCGGATAATTTCCTTTCAGAATATACAACCCAAACACCCAAACGGTTTCCAGTCCAAGCGGAACAACCAAGATCAGACGCGAGGCAGTCGGGGAAAGGGCCAGCAGGTAACTGCCGAAGGCCGCCAATGAGACGAATGAAAAGGCCAGCATCGCCAGGCGCACTGCGGAAAGCCAGTCAGGTAACGGCTGCCCGAGGAGTAATGCGATCCCCTCATACATTTCAATCCATGCATTAGCCGCATGAACCAGGCCAAAAACTGCAAGCGGGCGCAGTGCGCGTCGTAGGCGGGCATCCGAAGAACGCCCACCTTCGACCATCACCAGCAAACCCATGCTGAAAAAAGCCAGGCCGTAGAAGAAATAAATCAGGCTGATTGGGGGAATGCTCACACGATCGTCCTGGCGATCCCTGGAGGCTTATTGCTCCCCGCGGCGCAAGCGCGTGCCACAGGCGCGGCAAAAAACGTCACCCGGCTGAGCGCGCCGTCCGCATTGGTGACAGTAAATCGCTCCGCTTTGCTCACCAGTCGCCTCCCGGCGCGGGGCGCGGCGTTTACGCGCCTCAGTACTGGGTCCCCGGACGCGACCTTGCCAATACACTAAACCTCCTGCCAGACCGAAGAGGATCAAAAGGATTCCCAGTCCTCCCAGAACCCAGGGCATATAATTCCCCAATGTCACACGCCCGGGGGCATTTGTAAGATCCTCTGCCGGTTGAATGTTTGGGACAGATACACTCAGAGTATCGGTCGTCTTCTGGTAATCCACCTCCAGCGTAAATGACTGGCCGGCAGGCAGGGAACCGAAATCCGCGGCGTAGTAAGTTAAGCCAAAATCCCCGGCAAAGCTGGAGTCGAGCGCCGGTACGGTCTGCAATTCAGACGCATCCACCGGCATTTGAAACCTGATCGAAAAGGAATCCACCGCATAATCGCTCGGCCAGCGATAAAGATAATGGCGCGCATTTCCTTGTTTCTCCAGATTGTCGTAATACTCTATGCGAATGGCGCGCTGGCTGACGCTTTTTATGGATACCGTTGTCCATAGACTACCTTCATCAACTTCGTGAACGATCCCCGTATCGCTGACTGTTTCTGGCGTTTGGCCAACCGCGATCACATGCAATTTTCCATCGGCAGGCATCCGGAAATTTAGATCCAGTGGGAGAGCGGTATCGTCAGAAAGCGCAATTTCGTAAATTACCAACATGCTGGGCTTATCGAACTCCGGCCACAGTTGGACAGATACCGAGCTCAATTTGACTTCCGCCTTTGCTCCAGCTCCGATGGGCAAGAAAAAGAGGGTCATCAAAGCCAAAATGAAGAATTTTTTACGCATCCAGTACCTCCAAAAAAGAACTGCCGTAGCATCTCACTGTTTCGAGGGAGATTGAGGGTTTGCGAACGTTCTGTACCCTTTCGCAAACCCCTATACCCTTTTTTAGCGAGATATTACAAACTGCCTATATCTTACCATGCCTGACAAATCAAGGGAAGAAAGTGGTTCTCATGGATTTGCCGTGATAGGCCGTCACAAAAGGTTTCTAACCCTGCGCAGGATTGCCAGCCAGCGCGCCGACCAGATACCACATCACCCGGTTGAGCGGTGCAGGCATGCCCGCCGCCTCCCCGGCACGGACGATTGCCCCGCAGATGGCATCAATTTCGGTCGGCGCGCCGCGCAGCACATCCTGGAGCATGGACGAACGATTGGCTGCTGTACGCTGGGCCACCTCTTCGGCGGCGCTTTCCGGAACCTCGAACGGCAGGCTTACCCCTTGCGCTCGCGCCACCGCGGCAGCCTCGCGCGCCAGTTCACTCATCAAGAAGCGCGCTGTCGGTCGCTGGAGCAATTCGCCATTGGGCACGCGCAGCAAGGCAGTCAACGGGTTGATGGCTGCATTGACCACCAATTTACCCCACAGCAGTGAACGAACGTCGGCCACCATATTGACCGCGAATCCAGCCGCGCGCAGCATCGCCTCCAAAGCAGCGAGACGCGGGTGCGCCTCCAGCGAGATCGTTCCTTCGCCGCCCAGGCGCACCAGGCCGGGGCCGAGCAGGGTCGCGCCGGTGGTGGTCACGCCGAGAGCCACGCGCCCAAGCCCCAGGCTCTCCGAGAGTATCTCGCGATTGCCCAGGCCGTTCTGCAGGGTCAGCGCCAGGCCATCTTCGGCCAGGCAACTTGTCAATTGTCTTGCCGCGCGTTCGGTCTGCCAGGCTTTTACCAGCACCAGCGCAAAGAGCGCCCCGCGACATTCAGCCGGGTCGTATATTACGCGGACGGGGTATGCACGTTCCACGCCATCCGCACCGGCCAGGCGCGCCCCCTCCTTGCGAAGCGCATCCAACCCGGCCGGCCAGGTTCCGAGCATGGTCACATCCACGCCCGTCGCAGAAAGACGCGCCGCAAAAAGCGTGGCAAGAGCGCCGGTGCCGATGATGAGGATGGATTGGGTAGTCATAGTGGAAAGTGACCAGGTATCAGTAATCAGTGTTCAGTTTTCAGTGTTCAGTGAGTGGTACTGGTGACTGATCACTGGTAACTGATGACTGGAATGCGTCCCACTCTTCGTCTGGCATCTCGACGGTATGCTCCTCTGCTGGGAAAACCTTCTTCTCCACATCCTCGGTAAATTCTCGGAAGGCTCTTATCATCTCGGCGTGGAAATCGGCATACTTCTTGACGAACTTGGGTGTGAAGCGCTCGAACAGGCCGAGCAGGTCGTGTGTGACCAGCACCTGCCCATCGCAACCTGCCCCGGCCCCGATGCCGATGGTCGGGATGTGCACCCGCCGGGTGACCAGCTCCGCCAGCCGCGCCGGGACAGATTCCAGCACCAGGCTGAAACACCCCGCTTCCTCGAGCAGCAGGGCATCTTCCAGCAGACGTTTGGCCGCGACAGCCGTGCGTCCCTGCGGGCGGAAGCCGCCCAGTTGATGCACCGATTGCGGCGTCAGGCCGAGGTGTCCCATCACCGGGATGCCTGCGCCGAGGATGGCGCGCACGGCCTCCAGGCGCTCGTGACCGCCTTCCAGCTTGACCGCGTCCATGCCGCCCTGCTGCAAAAAACGTCCGGCGTTGCGCAGTGCATCCTCCACCGAAACCTGATAGGACATGAACGGCATATCCCCGATCAGCAGCGCGGACTTCGCCCCGCGCGCCACCGCCCGGCAGTGGTGCAACATCTCGTCCATCGTTACAGGCAGGGTGTTCGGGTAGCCCAACACCACCATGCCGAGCGAATCGCCGACCAGGATGACATCCATCCCGGCTTGATCCATCGCCAGCGCGGTCGGGTAATCGTAAGCCGTCAACATGCTGATTGGCTCGCCGCGCGCTTTCTTTTGGCGCAGCGTCAGCGTGGTGACTTTCTTGCGTACAGAAGTCGAAAAAGAAGCAGGAGATAGCGTGGACAAGGTACCCTCCGTGACAGGTAGGGGCCGGCCCGCAACCTGGGCTGGGAAGCCTCTTCCCCCTCTATTCCCTTACCAACAGCCGGGCAGCCACTCGAAACAGGATATATTACTTCCACCGTCGTGTTCACGTAGAACGCTGCAGGGTGATACCCACAGGGTGATACACGCGGTAAATCTATTATTCCACAAAAAGGATAGAATGGCAATCTTTTTTTTGCCCACCGGGAGCCCGAAATCATCAGATTTCGGTTTCTTGCCTTGCCGACGACAGGAGTCGTCGGACTCCGTCGCCCATAAATTGTGCTGCAACCAGTGCTCTATAGTGATAAAATACATTTTGATCTTTCAGCTTCATAACTTTGCGAAGGAGAAGATTATGCGACGGACACTCAGTTTCTTCATCGGCGTGATCCTGGGAGGCCTGGCCGGGGCAGTTATTGCTTTGCTCTTCGCCCCCGAATCTGGTCCAGAACTGCGCAATAGATTACGCGAGCGCGCCGATAACCTGGGCGGAGAAATCCGCCAGGCGGCTGCGACCAAGCGCATCGAATTGCAGGAACGGCTGGACACTCTGCGCACCCCCAGGACCCAAGAATAAAACGCAAAGCGTGATGAGTGATAAGTGATACGTACTGCGTAATGCGTAAGGTGCATTGCTCAATTACGTTTTACGTTTTACGTTTCACGCTTCACGTCTCACGTTCTCGTAAAACTCCTCCACCTGCCCCATGCAGCGCGGGTAGTCGGCGCGCTCGGCAAGGATGCGGGCATTTTGTTTGGCGGCCCGGGCGCGCAGAACGGGATCCTCAAGCGCAGCCAGGATGGCCTCCGCCAGAGCCTGCGGGTCGGCGGGATTGACCAAAAAGCCGTTCACGCCGGGATTGATCCATTCGCGCATCGACTCGATATCCCCCGTAATTGGGAAACATCCACAAGCCATTGCCTCCAGCAAAGAGTTGGGCGTCCCGTCATGGGCGCTGGGTGAGACAAAGACCTGAGCGCTCTGAAAAAGCGCCCAGAGCTGCGGCTGCGACAGGCGCGGCCACAAGTGCACGCTGGCCTCGATCCCCAGCGAGGCGACCCAGTGTTCGGCTTGCGGGTCAGCGGCCATCGGCGGACAGACGAAACAGGCCTGCGGGATTTTCTGGATAACCAATGGAATGGCGCGGAAAAAAGTATCGTTGCGCAGGCTGCCCGGACGCGCGCCGCGCGGGTTGACGATCAATGGCGCATCCGCCGGCAGATCGGGCAGAGGCTGAGCTTCCGAGGCGAGGCGTTGGATCTCGTCGAGGCGGATGCCGCCCGCCCCAGGGACGACCAGCGTAGGCTTTTCCTGCCGAAGGCCTACCGGCGAGAAGCCCCATTCCCGCCCCAGACGGATATCACGCCGGGCATCCGCCATTAAACCCTGCGCCCGGCGGAGTGTCCGACGGGTCAGCCATTTCATCAACAGAGAGCCGTGTGCGTGAAGGGTGAGGTCGTTGCCCCAAATGGAGACGACCAGCGGCGCTTCCCGAGGCGCGCAGGAGGCCAGCATCCCCTCGAAGGGGATGCGCAGCGCATGGATCAAGTCTGGATTGATCGCTGCGACCAGGGCGCGGAAACGCCTCCGGTAGGCCAGCAGGCTCAAAGGTCCGAGGGTGTAGCGTAAAGGCCGCAACAGGCTGCGGAAACGTCCGACCAATCCCTGTTTTGGGGTCTGCGAGGTGTTCGCAGCCTGTCCCCCACCCAGGCTGCCAAATGCCACTGGCAAGACGTGGAATGAGGTCAACCCCGGCGGCGGGTCACAGGGAAATGTCGAGATGAGGTGGATTTCATCCCCGCGCTCGATCCAGTGGCGCAGCCAGCTCCGGGTGATCGGCGAACGGCCATCGGCGACGAAAAGCAGGCGCATAAGTCAACTCCATGAGCAATATACCACCGATTAGGCCTTCGGCAATCTCCAGTTTCATCATGGTAGCTTTCCGCTGTAACTTTTAATGGAAAGCTACCATAAACCATTTGACGAAACCGGCGAGTTTGTGTATAGTGTTGTGGTCTGGCATCAACTCACATTATCGAGGTTAAATTATGAAACAAATCTGTGTCATCGGCGTCGGCTATGTCGGTCTGGTGACCGGCGCTTGCTTTGCCGACCTGGGCAACCGCGTCATCGCCCTGGATATCAACGCGAAACGCATAGAGGGTCTGAAAAACGGCGTCATGCCCATCTACGAGCCGGGCCTGGAGGAACTGGTCCGGCGTAATGTCAAGGCCGGACGACTAACCTTCACGACATCCTATACTGAAGGATTACAGGGGGCAGAATACGCTTTCATCGCCGTC
Organism: Chloroflexota bacterium; assembly: GCA_043823965.1. Taxonomy (GTDB): domain Bacteria; phylum Chloroflexota; class Anaerolineae; order Anaerolineales; family Villigracilaceae; genus CG2-30-58-95. Next base: position 332 of record JBDRTP010000099.1, on the reverse strand, counting down.
GGCACGCCCTCGGCGGTCAATGGCGAAGCGGACTTGCAGTACGTGGCTGCTGCGGCGCGTTCCATTGCCGAGAACATGACCGCGCCGCTGGTCATCATCAACAAGTCCACCGTTCCGATCGGGACCGGTGACTGGGTCGCCGATATCGTGACGAAACACCAGCCCAAGCCGGTGGATTTCGCGGTCGTCTCCTGCCCGGAGTTCCTGCGCGAAGGCTCGGCCATCAGCGACTTCATAAGCCCGCACCGCACGGTGATCGGCTCGCTGCATCGAGACGCGGCGGAAAAGGTAGCTCAACTCCACCTGCCGCTGCGCGCCCCGATCCTCATCAC
>JBDRTP010000098.1:0-5934 GCA_043823965.1 Chloroflexota bacterium | reverse complement strand
GAATATCAAGATCGCGCCGCCCGCGTCGGCTTCGATTGGCCGCAGATCGAGGGTGTGCTGGATAAGATCGCCGAGGAAATTCAGGAAGTGAAAGAAGCGACGAATGGCGAGGAATTAACAGACGAGTTGGGCGATCTGTTCTTTGCGCTGGTCAACCTGGCGCGCTGGAAGAAGGTGGATGCCGAGTCCGCTTTGCGGGCGTGCAATCTGCGCTTCAAGAAGCGATTCGCTTATGTGGAGCAGGGGGCGCGGGATCAGGGAAAGAAGGTGTCGGATATGTCGCTGGACGAGATGGAAGCATTGTGGCAAGAGGCAAAGCGGGATAATCGGTCGTAAATCCAGGGACAATTACTTATGAAGAAAAACTACAACATAGATGTCCAAACCTCACGATTTCTGGATGTTATCCGAGGCATCAGCGCGATCGTTGTAATGTTCTTCCACGTTATCCTGATTTATATCCTCCCGAAAGTGGGGTTGAGAGGTTATCTGGATGGCGTCGCTGAGTTGCTCGCATCCTATGCTGTGATGGCCTTTTTCGTAATCAGCGGGTTTGTGATCACCATCAGCATCTTGAAAAATATCGAGCGCAATGACGGTCAGTTCAAATTATCAGAATTCTTGTCGAGTCGTTTGGTCAGGTTGTATCCTCCTTTGATATTTTCTTTAGTCCTGACAATAGGCGTCTACGGCCTGATCCACAATTTTCACCTGCACGGAAGTGAAACTTTCCGCCTCGCCGGAGACCTATTCGCGATCAGAGAAAAGGCCATTTTGGATTGGGATAATATCCTGTGGAGTTTGTTATTCTTACAGGGTTTTTTCTCGAAAGAAGCTGCCCCGTCTTTGAATGGCTCCTTGTGGAGTCTGAGTTATGAATTGTGGTACTACATGGCGGCCATGTTTTTTACAAGCTGGCTGGTCAATAAGCGCCAATTCTGGGGTTGGTCATTAATCCTGGTGATAATCCTGCCCATGGTTTATCTCGAACATATCCGTTTCTTCGCATTTTTATCCACCTGGCTTGCTGGATCTGTCTGGGCGCTTCTGTACATTAACCGACAAACTATCGAGAAACAGTTTAAAGTTCTTTTCGGGCCAATAGTAGTTGGGCTAACAGCCCTGGTAATATTTATTGTTTATAAAAATGACCATTTAGTGATCGCAAATCCATATACTGATTTCTTGTCTATGATCACCCAATCCCTGATTTGCTGGTTGGGAATGTTGGTTGCAATGCGTTTTATCCTGTGGCAAGAGGGAAGATCATTTAACTTCTTCCGTGCGGATCAACTGGCGAAATTCTCCTATACCCTTTATGTGATCCACTTCCCACTCCTGATCCTCGGTTTTAGCTTTTTGCACCCGCTTCTACACTCATTGAACTGGGTGTATAGTGGTATCACCGGTGTTCTTCTAGGATTGGTGATTATTTTAATAAGCAGCCGGTTGGCGGCTTGGATAGAAAATAAAGCAACCATTTGGAAATATATCCGGCGATTGAAGAGTATGTTGGGAACAGGCAAGGCATAGTAAGCAGTAAATCTCTTTTAGTTCCGGCCTGTCCCCGTACTTTGGGGGCTTGTCCGGGTTGGGGCGTGGAAGTGAAAGGGCTGACCCGGCCAGCAGGTCCGGTACGCCCGGATCTGTGCGAGGCTGAACCCGGGTCCGACCTCGACCGCGTCCGCCAGAGATTCGTCGCCGCGCCGAAGGCCTACTCGGCAGGAATTCCCGAAGAGGGTCAGAAAGATTGGCAGCCAACTGAATCATGCGTGTCTCATGGCTGTTCACCCCAAATGCGGACTATCCCGTCATCCCCAACGCTCCGCTTCACCCGCGCGGCGGTGAAGTAAAGACTCCTTCGCAGGGAGGACTAGCTGGAACTGCACGAAACTCCGCCAGGGCGAGGCGTTAGCCGAGTCGGGTGCAAGCGGTGGTTAGCCCGCTCTCCATGATAAGTCAATATGGCTACGATAGATTCGACTCCAATATACTCAGGATCCTTGCATCAACGGTTTCGTCGAATTTGCGGGCAAACAAGCCTTGACTTGCTAGCAAGAATTCAGCGTCTTGGGATGTGAAGTCTCTCGGACGTAACTTTATTGTTCCTACCGGCACCCACACAATTGTCCTTTTGTCGTCGTTCACGATAATTCCCTTGTAGCTAGTGTTCATTATTATCGTCTGAAAGAATCCTTCATCAGCTATGAAGGTGTGCCGATAGAATCTCTTGAACCTTTCGACCTCAGGGCTGTAGCATACAAATTCACAGAACTTCCTGCTCAAGATCATCCACTGATTTCCAATATAAGGAGTCACACCTCGAAGATACGTCCGCTTAATAATAGGAGTGCTTAGTATGCTATCGCCAGACTCGGTAACGTAGTTCTGTATTCGAGATAGTGTATCAGGACGGACCTTGCTCTGGTTAGACACTTTGATGAAATCTTTACCTTTATTGCGGCGAAGAAAGTCCTGGATGTGCGCCTGCGATTTTAGGGGGAAATCCTGTCCGCTAAGGTTTATGAAGAATTCCCATTTCGGGCTGATCTTCAATAACTCCTCGATGCCTCGCAATTCAGCATCTACAAGGCTGTATCCTCCCCAAAGAGTGCTTTCACTTTTCAGCAAGGATGCGTTGGCAAAGCTTGACAAGAAATCTTGTATCTCCGTCTGTAATCCAACGCCTGATCTCTTATCCACATGTACCAAGTAGTAGTTGGCGGGATGGTAAATTGCCCTAAAGAGTCTTTTGAACTGGCCGGGATACCGATGCACCAAGATGAGGTATGCGATCATGTCCTTAACAATCTCCTATAATCTATAAGTTAGATCCCATTCGTCGGAAAATCATCAGATTCTGGAAGTACCAATAAGCCACAACAGTCTTTTCTCGCCAGCTTTCACGCCAGAGTCGTGACAGTTCTTCATCGTATGCGAAACCCAGAGCTTGAAATTTGGAGATCCAATATGACGGAGGTTGTTCGTTAACGTGATCGTGCCCTCCCTGGCCTGGTGGCGCCGCTGTGAACACGATCACACTTGACAACCGGGCAAGCAAGGCCACATAGCGACCTGAAATCTTCTCTGGAAGATGCTCAGCAACTTCTATGCTGATTGCGACATCAAAGGTACCATCATCTGCAAGAGTATCCCTTTCGAGATCGAATTTCCGAACATCGAGGTCCCGCGAGCGGCAATATCGAAGGGCCGCCTCAGAATACTCAAGTCCAAGAACCTGACAACCCCTTCTTCGCAATGCTTCGAGCAGTGCCCCCGTGCCGCAGCCTACATCCACAATAGTGTTAGGCCGGAGGTCGAGTAGAATTGACTGCGAAATGGCTTCGGCGCTGCTTACTGCTGGACCTTCGACAGTACTCGCGTAGTAATCAGAGTCGTAGATTGCATCATGGGCAAATGGGTGTTCGTAAATGGACCCCTTGAGCCTTAAGACTAATCTAGATATCCATATTGATAAAGGAACAACGACACGAAAGATGCGTTTGAGCATTACCAGTATACTGCTCAGCTTAGTCTTCATACGGGATCTAATGAGCGGGCTAACTTGAATTCGGTTGACGCTCTCAACGTAATAGCTTATATCTTGCACTTGTCACTCTTTTTCGGTTTAGGTGGACGTCGTCATCCGCGCGCTAAGTTTCTAGCAGGCAGGAATTCAAACTTCATGCCACCCGAACATTCACCATCATTATGGTAGCCTACTGGCTACCATAATAGAGTCTTTCCGATGAAAGTCAAGTAGCAATTGAAAAAATCCGGCTCTCTGGGATTCGGTGGGGTCATGTACACGGAACACACGGAATCGCACCGAGTAGGCCTTCGGCGGAAAAAACCTTTAGAAATCCGTGTTCATCCGCGTTTTCCGCCTGCCCTGCCTGCACCTGACGCAGGCACAGGTGGCGAGCCAGGCCATGGTGAAATCCGTGTCCAAAGCACTTTTCACCCCACCAAATACCAGAGAACCAAAAATCCTCATGTGCACATAAAAGATGGCAGTGACCACCACCGACCCCCTTCCGGCCTACCTGCCCCAGCTCTTTTGGGGTCCGCTTCACGCTGGGCTGGCTTTCTTTACGGATTCCCCTTCTGTCTCGGATTCGACTTGCGCCCACAAATCAGCGTGACTGATGCCTCCAGTTTCCTGGATGCGGCGTTCTGCGGCGTCTAACATGGCTTGGAACTTGGGTGAATTCGCCAACACGATGCGCTCCAAGTCATCTTTATCGGTGATGCCAAGCAAAACGGCAACCGGCCTGCCATTTTTTGTCACAATAACGGGTTCACTCTGCGTTTTCTTGATATAGGCGCTGAAGCGCGCCTTGACATCTGCGAGAGGGGCGATATTCATAGTTTCACTTCCTTTCCACCGATATACAAACGCTCTCTTATCTTGATACCGACAGCCAAGATATGCACTTCCGCTTTATCGGAATAAACGCTGTAATAGACCCGAAATTCGTTGTCATCACCAAAGCGAAGTTCCCAACGTGCGCCAAAATTTGTAACTCTTGTCAGTGCTTTTCGATTGCGAGTTTCGATTTCTGGCTCATGAGTCAGTTGCTGCTCAATCGTGGCACGGATGAGCGAGTGATATTTTCGCTCAATGGCTCTGATCTGACTGGGAAATTCGGTATCGTAAACGAAGCGAAAGGATTTGCTTGGCATATTCTGACTACTATTATAGTCAAAACAAGGCATTTGTCAATCGCCGGTGTCTCCCGGGTGAATTTCCTGCACTGTCATCGAAAACCACACCGAGGGAGGGAGACCATCACTATTTCGCCCCCACAAAAATTGACATCTCCGGTCAACTCATGTAAACTACCTGCATGGACATAGACCTCGAACTCTACCGCCGCGAAGTGCACATCTCCTCCCAGCCGTTGGTGCGCCTTTCGGCGATTGATATTTCACCCGATCACCCCCAACGCACGCTGGTCTTTCTGCATGGTTTTGGGGGACGAGCAAACCAGTGGGTCTATCAGTTACAAGAGTTCTCGCTCGAGAACCGTGTCATCGCCCTCGATCTGCGCGGACACGGGCGATCAGATAAGCCTTCCGGCCGGTATAACATGGCGCAGGTGCTCGACGACCTGCGGGTGGCGCTCAACGTGTTGGGGGTCAACCCTCAAACTACGGGGGTAAACCCTCAAACTAAGGGGGTATATGACAAAGTCGTCTTGTTAGGGCATTCCTTCGGGGGGTCGGTGGCCGCAGAATTTGCCGCCAAATGGCCGGAACGGGTGGAGCGCCTGATCCTGATCGCCACGGCCGCCACGTATAAATTAAACCCTCTTTACCGCTTCCTCCTGCATCTGCCGCTCTGGTTCCTGAAATTAGTCGAGCCTTTCACGCGCGCCTGGCTTTCCGCTCCGGCGCATGTTTTGAAACCCTGGTACTGGAATACGTTGACGAAATGGAAGGGCTGGGAAGTTTTCCGTTCTCTGAGAGTCCCCACGCTGGTCATCCGCGGCCACCGCGACCTCGTCTTCGAACGCCCGATGTTCGAGGAGGTGACGCGCGCCATCCCCGGCGCTGAGGAGGCCGATATCAGCACCTCCGGTCACATGGTCATGCTCGAACGCCGCGAAGCCGTCAACCGGGCCATCGAGCGTTTTCTGGCCGGCGAGACTCAGAAATCCTGGCGTGAAGATGCGCACACTCCAACCGGGCAGGGCCGGGAGGCACTGCGTCGTGAACGTCCCTGGCTGGCGCATTACGAGGCCGGTGTGCCCTACACCATCGGTATCCCGCGCGTGCCGGTTCATCACCTGCTGCGCTCAGCCGTGCGGCGTTTTCCCTCCCATACGGCCATTGTCTTTGAAAATAGTCGCATGACCTACCGGCGCTTGAACCGGGAGGTCAACCGCTTTGCCAATGCCCTGCTCGGCCTGGGGCTGGACAAAGGCGCAC
>JBDRTP010000097.1:0-6744 GCA_043823965.1 Chloroflexota bacterium | reverse complement strand
ACACGCAGATCATGTATCCGAAGGATATCGGCTTCATACTTACGAGCATGTCCATCGGCCCCGGGCAGAGGGTGATGGAGGCCGGCACCGGTTCCGGCTCGATGACGATCGCGCTGGCCTACGCCGTCGGCCCGCAGGGACAGGTCATCTCCTACGAAGTCCGCCCGGACATGCAAAACCTGGCGCGCAAGAACCTGGAGCGGCTGGGGCTGGATGGCCGCGTGGAATTCAAGTTGCGCGACATTGCCGAAGGCCTGGACGAAACCGACGTGGACGCCTTTTTCCTGGATGTCCCCAATCCATACGATTACATTTTGCAAGTCCGCGCCGCGCTCAAACCGGGCGGCTTCTTCTGCGGATTAGTGCCCACTGTCAACCAGGTGACGCAATTGCTGCAAGCCCTGCGGCAAGGGCGTTTTGCTTTCATCGAGGTTTGCGAGCTCTTGCTGCGCTATTACAAGCCCGAACCTTCCCGTCTGCGTCCCACGGACAGGATGGTGGCGCATACCGGATTCTTGATTTTTGCGCGGCGGGTGGAGGTGAGCGAGGATGAGCGGGGTGGGGAATTGCTGGAGGAGGCCGGGGCAGAAGTGGAGTAACAAAAAAACCACATGCCAGTGCTAGTTGTTGTATAATCATTTTAAGAGATGATTGCCATGGCAACAGTTTATGTTCCCTCAATCTACGAGCGCAAACGCATCCCTAAAAAGGCGATTGATGATGTTGTGCGGCGCATCGTGCAGGAATTCTGCCCGCAGAAAATCATCCTGTTCGGCTCGTATGCGCGCGGCAACCCGCGATCCGAAAGCGATGTGGATTTACTAGTGGTGATGGATGCGCCGAAGGGCGAGAGAAACCAATCCCTGGCAATACGTCGCCATCTCAATGTGATGTTCGGATTAGATCTGATCGTTTATTCACCGGAACGGCTGCGCCAGCGGCTTGAGTGGGGCGATTCATTCCTACGGGAAGTGATAGAAACCGGCAAGGTGCTGCATGAATCCGCTGACGCATGAGTGGGTCGAGAAAGCCGATGGGGATTTCCACGTCGCCGGGCGCGAACTGCGCACCCGTAAAATGCCAAACTACGACGCGGTTTGTTTCCATGCCCAACAGTGTGCCGAAAAATATCTTAAGGCCATCTTGCAAGAGCATGATCAAAGGATACCCAAAATCCATCATCTGGCCGAATTGCTCACGTTGGTAACAAAAGTGGACCCTACCTGCCAATTCCTGCTGGCAGACCTGGATGTGTTGGAAGATTATGCTGTCGAGTTTCGCTATCCTGGCCCGATTGCTGAAAAGGGGGAGGCGCAATCGGCTTTCAAATCCGCACAGAGGGTGCGAATATTCGTGAGACAGCGGCTGGGATTAGCGTAGAAGGATTCTGCCTTCGTCCCACGGATAGGATGGTGGCGCATACCGGCTTCTTGATCTTTGCGCGGCGCATCGAGCCGGGCGAGGACGAACGCGTCAAGGAATTGTTGGAGGAGGCCGGGGCAGTTGGAGAGGAAGGAAAAGTGGGAACAGAAAATATCGCTGAGTGAGAAAACGGCGTATAATTTTATCCACACAAGAAAGCGAGGTCGAAGTGTTAGGCACGAATGTCTCTGACCTGACTGTAGATGAATTGAAATTCTTGATATGTGAGACTGTTGAAATGGCACTAGCCGAATTTCTGACAGACCCGGATAGAGGTCTCGAATTGCGCCAGGGCATGAAAACCGCCCTGGAACGTTCTCTCAAAGCGGTGCGAGAAGGCGGCGCAGTCTATCCTGCTGAAGAGGTTGCCAAGGATCTTGGGTTGGGGTAAATCCATGCGCTATTTGCAATATACCGCCGAGGCAAAAGCGGATCTGGCGAGGCTGGATAAACCCCTGGCTCAGCAGGTTTTTAGAAAATTGCGCTGGCTGGCGGCGAACTTTGATGCGATTGTCCCGGAACCGCTCACAGGAGATTGGAAAGGGATCTTCAAACTGCGGGTCGGTGATTACCGTGCGTTGTACACATTCGACAGACTCAGTAGATCACAGATTTGACTTCTGGTGGGTCCACCAGAGAAACAGTGGAGTAAATCGTCTCGACAGATCGCGACAAAAACCGAGTCATTCGATCGAGTCTGAAATGCTGACGAGCGACACGCCTGGGTCCCTGCCCTTTGATACGCAGATAAGTCCAGTGCAAGGCAATCCAGATATTGAGAATGAGCAAAGCCAAGCCCATGAACAGAAAACGCAGCGCCACATTGCGTGAAGTTGTGCGAGCGCGGACTTTTTCCATCATTCGATAGCCGCTTTCGATCCCAAATCGTCGGCGGTACAGTTTTCGCACGTTTCAGAGTGGTACATCTGGCACATTCAACAACGCATAGACCAACCATTGTGCTTTCCAAGTGCCATTGCGTTGTTTGCTGAAGGTGCGCACCACGCCGACTGACACAGTCAGTTCGCCGTGTTCTTGGCTGCGGAAGGTATGTTCTGTACGGTAGCTGCCTCGACCTTGACACAGAGCCCGTGTGCCGCCCTTTTTCCCGCGGATTGGGACGGCCATGATGACCGGCAAATCCGTTTGGGCAAGCAAATCGCGCATAATCAGGATGGAACAGAAGCCTTTATCCAGGTATAGATGCTTGAATCGGATGCCCAAGGCCCGGACTCGCCGCAGTAAACGCTTTAGAATGCGTTTCAAGTCATCTCCAGGCTTCACAAACTCCACTGCCAAGGTCATCCGTACCCCATTACGGAGAATGTAGGCGGTGGCACAACGGTAAAAATGGGTCGTACCGTCACGGGCTTCGCCGCGACACACCCAATTGTCAGGGTCATCCCGGTCATATTGGCCGTAGTAAGGCTCGTCGTGCAGGTCACAGGCAATCTCTTGCGGATGATCCCGTAACCATACGGGCAATTGGCTGGCTAATGCTCGGTTGCAGTCTCGCTGCAGAGCCCGTATTTGCTGAGGCGTCAGTTGCTCATTGATGTAGCCCCGCACAGTATTGCTGTCGGGTGCACCAGTCAAATCGTTGCATACCGTTTCGATACTGCTCTGGCGTGCAGAGACGGCCACCAGTACTTGCCAAAGGTCACGGGTTTGGCAAAGATAGCCATTCGCTGAAAGATCAAAATGCTGCTCCAAGACTGCAATGGTACAATCCAAGGTGCTGCGGTCGGTCAGTTTGGCTGGCTGCGGTAGGGTGAATTCGGTCATGGCTCTTCCTCCTGGGTAGGATGGAAGTATGCCACACCAGGTTCACCCTTTCAATACCTAATCTGTGATCTATTGAGTATAAGAAAAGCTGTTCCCCTGCGTGCTGTCCGAATCAACCGAGACGCGCGTCGTCTGCCCGCTCTGCCGGTCGTGGACGAAAACATCCCATGACCAATTCGTATCCCCGCTCACCAGGTTGCTGGCAGCGGAAGAGAACGCCACGTAGCGCCCGTCGGCGGAGATGGAGGACAAGAGAGAACCGTTGTTTCCTTGCGTGCCATCGGATGCCACCGAGACGCGCGTCGTCTGCCAGCTCTGCCGGTCGTGGACGAAAATGTCAGGCTGGCCATTCGTATCCCCGCTGACCAGGTTGCTGGCAGAGGACTGGAACGCCACGTAGCGCCCGTCGGCGGAGATGGATGGATCCCAGGAGTGGTCGTCTCCCTGCATGCCATCGGAAGCGACCGAGACGCGGGTGGTGTCGCCTGCGGCGGCCAGAGCCAGGCTGATAAGCAGGGATAATAAAATCAGGCTGGCGACGAGGCCGGCAAGGAATTTGGAATACCGCCGACTGTTCATACTGCCCTCCCGATAGAAAAATCGCTGCGACGGATCTGCGATGATTGAGATAATTTATACGTCCAAAAGAATCTTTTGGGATGCCCAAAAAAGAAAAAGTTGGGGCTACGGAAGCTTTACGTTTTATCTGTTACGGTTTTTCCAGCCCGCGCCCATCGAGGTGATAGTGCGCCAGATTGCAACGATGAAGTCAGTTGATTCCAGATTATCGCCGACCGAATCGGTCTACAATCTCATGCCCTCCCACGTGCTTGAGGGTATAGGTGTTCCCTTCCTGCTTAAAGATGCAGCGATAATGGATGTCCACGTAGAACTCCCAGTGATCATCCAAACGATGAATGTGCAGTGAGGGATGTCTGGGGTTTTCAGCCAGAAAGCGCAGTTGTTTGTCGAACTTTCTCTGGATGTGCTCGGGCAATTGCCGGTAATCTTCCCTGAGCGTCTCCGTCAAAATGATCTGGATGTCACTCATTCAGCCACTCCAGGGCTCTGTCAACATCTACCGCGTTGACCTCAATGTACCGACCAGCGCGCAAATCTTCGTCGGATTTTTGCAGGCGTTCCTGGACTTCTGGGCTGTAGAAGTAGGCATATCGTTCGATAAAGTCCACAATCGCCTGGTATTTTTCGTAACTGATCAATACCTCGCGCTTGTTGCCCTGGCTATCGTAGACCACTTTGACGTCGGCTTCATCTAACAAACTCGAATACATCATTCTCTCCTGGTATTATGGATTTTGCACTTGTAACTGCGCCCTGGTCTGCCTGCACTGTGCCGCAGGCACACGTGACCGCCACCTGTGCCTGCGTCAGGTGCAGGCAGGACAGGCAAGTGCAGGCAGGTGGCCGATACCAGAGCCACCGATTTGTGAGATAAAATACCTCTGCCCCACCACGTAGCGAGGCCGGGTCCCACCTGTGGCATTCATGCCATTGGAAACGATGGGAGACGCACACACTCCTTTTCCTGCTCCCTGGACTGCTCACCTGTGCCTGCCTGTCCTGCCTGCACCTGTGGCGCAGGCACAGGTGGCGGACAGTCCAGGGCGGCACTGGCGCAGGCAGGGCAGGCTGGCCTCGCCGGTGGGGGCACTCACAGACAGGAGGTACTTCCCACTTGTACCTGCGGCAAGCCTGCCCCACATGTGCCTGCGGCACAGTGCAGGCAGGCAGTCCGGGGTGCAGGCATGAGCAAGAAACATTCTGCCCATCTGCGCTTGGAATACCGCCGACCGTTCATACTGCCCTCCCGATGAAAAATTGGCTGCGACGGACCTGCGATGATCGAGATAATTTATTATACGTCCAAAAGAATCTTTTGGGATGCCCAAAAAGGAAAAGTCGGGGCGCAGAATATCCTCCGCCGCCCCAGAAGCCGCGCCCGAAAAACCTGACCCTAAAGGGTGCTTCGCGACAGGTCTCACCAGCCGCCTTGCTCATCAGTCGCGCTGGCGTGGACATGGTGTCTCACTCCGAGCGCGCCCGCGGAGACCTGTCAGGTTTGTGTTGTCGCAAGTACAAGTACCCTTCGGGTTTATGGCTGGTACGTCACCGCATGATTAACGGCAGGAATAAGGTGTACACTTTGTCAACGATATACGTCTCGCCACTCGTGTAATTGCCATTGCCTGGGCCTATCCCGCCGAGCGGTTTGGCCTTGGCCCGGCCGCGTGGCTGCTGCTTGCTGGCCCGCTTGCTCTGCTCGTCGGATTGCCGTTTCACCGCGAAGGCGCGAAGAACGCGGAGAAGAATAGGTTTTTTCTTGCCTGGCGCGAGTTTCTCGATCCCTTATTCGATTACGACAAGTGAGCCTCGTCTGGAAATTCGTCTTGTCAGCAGCTTGGCCGTGTTCTCGCCGCCTTACGAGGATTTCGTCTGGTTCCTCCCGTACGTCGGCCTGCTGAAGATGGAGATCGAATCCGGCGACCTGACTTACATGGGCATGACTTTCCCGGTCACCTTGAGCGGCAAGGTGGAACTGGTTGAATTCAGGCCATAGGAGGTTCTTATGTTTCGACGACGCGGTTTCGCTCGACCTCTACGAAGGGTATTTGCACCTGATATTCCCCCCGCCCTCCAGCGCGCCAATGAGTTGATAGCGATCGGCGACTACAATGGCGCGGCGGTCGCCTTCGAGGGGCTGGCGCGCGGCGCGGAGGGACGCGGCGGCCCGCGCGCCCCTCACCTGTATCTGCAAGCCGGGCGGGCGCGCCTCCTGGTTGGACAAGTGGCTGCCGGTATGGGGCACATCAGGCATGGGTTTGCTCTTTTTGCGGCGCGCCAGCAGTGGCCGGCGCTCCATCGCACGGGCCAGCTAACGGTTGCCTTTCTCACCGAACGCGGCCTGGCAAAAGAGGCGCAAGAGATTTCGGATTATCTCGAAGCCACTCTCCCGCCTGTACCTGTAAGTGATTTTGGGTCTCGAGCTGCTCCCGGCGAGAGAGCCAAACCCCTTTTGCCAACCACCTGTCCCGGCTGCGGCGGCCCCATCCGCGCCGACGAGGTCGAGTGGGTAGACGAGGTCACGGCCGAGTGTCCATATTGCGGCAGCGCGGTGCGAGCAGAAGAGTAAACACGAAGGACACAAAGGGACACGATGTATTTATCCGTTGAATGAAAAACCCTCGTTCACTTTGTACCCTTTGTGTTGAATTATGACCCTTGCCGAAGACTACATCGCCTCCTGCCTGCGTAAGGCTTACCAGCCCGGCGTGGTCGCCTCCACGGATGGCTACGCGGCGTTGTTGGAAAATGAAACGCTCGTGTGCGCGGCGGTGCTGATGCCGCTCACCTGGCGTGAAGATGAGTGGCGCCTGCTCTTTACCCGCCGCACAAATGATGTCGAGCATCACAAGGGACAGGTTTCCTTCCCCGGCGGCGGCTGCGATGCTCAAGATGCCACCCCGGAGCAGACCGCCCTGCGTGAGGCTTACGAGGAGATTGGGTTAGAGCCAGGAG
>JBDRTP010000096.1:0-2925 GCA_043823965.1 Chloroflexota bacterium | reverse complement strand
TATCCTGCCATGCCGCCTGGATTTCCGTGAGCGAGTACATGGTCTTCTGTCCGAAAAGAAAGAACGAACGCTCTGGCAATTGGTGACAGAAAAATGAATAAACAAAGTATACCGCTTTTCCTGCTCCGCTCCAGCCGATTTGCATGAAGATGGGCGCGAGAAAAGGAAGCCAGACCCAAAGGCCGTAGATAATGAGGAAGGTTCCAAGCCAATGGCGCGTCAGCCAAGTCCCGATGGAGCGGGCGGTCGTCGTTACACAGGGATTCCACCTGCCGCGCGTGCTGTATACCTGCAACGCGCTGGGGCTGGAGGCGGTCGGCGTGGAGGCAGACCGGCAACGCTATCAGTCCGGGCCGTTTCTCTACTGGAACCTGCGCGAACTGATCGCCACTGCCGCCGCGCTGTGGGATGTGCATGTCGCTCATCCCGTGCCGGTGCTGGGCAAGAAAGAGCCAATTTTCCCGAATACCAGCAGCCAATAGAAATGGCACAAAACCAGGAATGATATAATCGACCCAAAAGCGTCTGATGCAACGCAGGAGTGTGATGTATGGAGACAGCCGCAGTCGAAGTTCAATTAACACTGGCAGAAGATATTGCTCGAAAACTACATGCCATTGCACAAGCGCGTGGAACAACAGAAGCGATGGTGGTTGAACAGGCCCTCAGCCTGCTATTCGAGTTGGATGATACGCCCACTCTCACAGACTACTGGTTCTCAGTGTCATCTATGCGAGAAGACTGGGAGGCTATGCCCGAAGATTGGATTGCTGATGAGGTGAATCATGCCATACCGGCGCGGTGACGTTATCGCTGTGCCCTACGATTACAGCGATCTTTCGGGGAGTAAAGTGCGCCCGGCAGTCATTGTAAGCAGTGATGCCTATAATCTGACGCAACCGGATGTTGTCGCTGCCGGGATTAGCTCACAAATAGTAAATGCGAGACCATACGACCACGTTTTGACAAATTGGGCTGTGGCTGGATTACGCTACCCATCGCTCATTCGGGGGCGATTGCTGACGATTGAACAAAGCCCTATCCGCCGGGTTGTTGCGCCTGGGCGGGGATGACCAACGTGACCGCCAAGAGCGCGATGACAAGCCATACCAGATACTGGGAGGACTTTTTCATTGTCTCTTCTCCTGCACCGATTACGGCAGCGGCTCAACGTAACGATCCAGGCCGCGATTGCTGACAAACGGGATGAAGCCCAATCCCCGCGCCGTCTGGTAGACCCAGGCGACGTTCTGCGGCTCGAGGGCGTAATCCACCGTAAAGACCGGCAGCTCTCTCTGTTGGGCGATTTTCAGATAATCCAGATACTCCTCACTGCTGACGTGCAGCGTGCTCTCAGGGAAACCATCATACTGGCGGCGGCACTCCGGCGAGAGTGACTCGTAGTAGGCGGGCGTGTCCACGTCTACCTCGGTGCGCGGCAGCGGGCAGTCGCCCTCGGGGTCGTTATCCGCCCCGCCGTCGAACCAGACCTGCTCCTGGGCCAGCGCGTCGATTACGGTCACATACTCGTCGTACACGACCAGTTCGGCGGCGTTCTGAGCAATGACCACACAATCTGAGCAGCGACCCTTGACGAAGGCGCTGATCTCGCCCACCCACAAGATCATCTCTTGGACGGGATCCACGCCATCCTGTTCGGCGATGGCAATCACGTTCTCGTCGGAATAGGCCTCGATCCAATCCAGATAGACGCCGTCGAAGCCGGCCACCAAGATTTGCGACAGCAGACCGCCCTCGCCCAGCCAGATAGTTTGCCACTCGTCGTACCAGAACGCGACCGGAAAGTTGCCTTCCCAACCATCGGGGTCGGCGCCGACGATCCATTCAGGATTCCCCACTCGCCAGCCGGGTTGCCAATAGGTGCGGTAATTCTCCGCCTGACCAATATCGATATAAGCGATGACCAGTTTGGGGCGCGGCGCGTTGTGGAGCCGTGTCACGACCTCGGCCATGGGATAGTCGGTGTTGTCTCTTTCGGAGGGGATGAAATCGAGCACAACCATGTCGTACTCCGAGGCGGCGATCTGCGCGACCACGTCCGGCTCGGGGCTTGCCCTGAGCGGAGCCGAAGGGTTATCTCCGATCAGGTAGAACCAGTGGGTGACGTTCGCCAGACGCTCACGTCCGGACTCTGATCCGGCCGCCGCGCCAAAATTGGACGGCCTGACCGTATTGTGCGCCCAAAACCCGCTGATGACTGCGAGCAGCTCGTTGTCCATATCGGCAGCATTCTCCGGGTCCGGCCCGAAGCGGAAGTTGAACCCATTGGCATTTTTCGTCCACGGTTCCCAGGCCGGGTCCCAGGCCCACAGCGCATGGTTCATGCCGCGCTGCTCGAAGAGGTCCATCTGATCGGCCATGAATTCGGCCGCGCCCGGCACCCAGCGCTCCACGCCGAACTCATTGACCGCCACAGGCACACCGTGTTCTTGTTCGAAGTCATCGATGATCGAGAGGCGCCCATCCAGCCACTGACGGTCGAAAACGTCAGGGCTGCCGTCCCAGTCCAAATCGAATTCGCCCGGGTAGGCGTTCCTGGCCGGCGGCTCTTGATGGGTATAGTCGTGCGGTTCGTATTGGTGCACCATGTAGACCGTGCGCTGGTCGTCTGTAGGCTCCAGGTAGGGAAGCCATCGCAGCGAACCCCATCCCATCGCGCTGACCAAGATTGGCGTATCGATGTCCACTTCACGGATGGCAGTGACGATACGCGGGTAGAACTGGTTCCAGTCGTAGAGGCTGCCGGCGTATTGCGGGTAAAACTCGTCTGGCTCGTAAATGCCCAGCGCCACGTCGTCGCTGTTCGGCTCGCACATCAGGTCGTAGCCAACCACGATTGGGTTCTCGCGGTAACGCTCCGCCGCGTAACGCCACATCTCGGCCCAGGCGTCCTGGGCGGCCTGA
>JBDRTP010000095.1:0-14583 GCA_043823965.1 Chloroflexota bacterium | reverse complement strand
CCAGCGATTGACCGACAGTCATTTCTGCCTGCAAGCCCAAGATTCGCTTCGTGGATGAATTGATAAAGTTGATCTCGTCATTCGCATCCGTTACCAGAACGCCATCCGCGACGGCCTCCAGGATGGCCTGCTGGCGGCTGGCCTCAACCTGCTGGCTGCGCAGCATATTACCCAGGCGCTCGGCCTGGTCGCGGATCAGCTCATACAATTGGGCGTTGTTGATCGCAACTGCCACCTGGCTGCCGATAGCCTGCACCAGCTGCATGTTTTCAGGTGTAAAGTAATCTACGCTACGATGGAAAGCCATGATGACCCTGATTACTTCCTCTCCCACCACCAGCGGTGCAGCAATCACGCTGCGCTGATAAGAGGATTTGAGCGGCAATTTTACCCAGCGGGTATCCTTGCGAACATCGCTGATCAAGACCGCCTTGCGGTTCTTGATGACCCATCCGGCTACTCCCTCACCAATTTTCAGCGCCGTGGGTTTTGTGTGGCCAGCCGTGCGGGACATCTCGTAACCATATCCGGCGCGGTAATGGATCGTGTTGTCTTCAGCCTTGAGCAGCAGAACGCTGCCTTGCTGCGCGCCAGTGACTTCGTTGAGCAGGGCCAGGGTGCGGTTGAGCGTTTGGTCCAGATCGAGGCTGGCTGAAACCTCGCTCAGAACGCGCAGCAGGGTCTCGGTATTGTGTTTCTCGCGCGCCAATTCCGCGGTGCGTTTCAGCAAATAAGTGTACATTTTCCAGCGAAAGGGCTGCCTGCCGGGTCAGCAGGTCTATCGTCACAGGCAAGCGGGCGGTTGAGGCTTGGGGTGGGTGCAGCTTGGGGAGGAAGCGCAGCAAAGCCCCGACCAGGAGGACGAAGACCAGCCCGGTCAGGAGCAAGCCAATCCCCAGGAGCGCCGACTGCCCTGGTAACATTGAAAACGCTATCCTTTGGATACGTTGCCAGCCGCATCCTGTCTACGCATCTCGGCCGCCGCTTCGGTGATCTCGCGAATGTCGGCGAAGGGTTGCATTTTGGGCGTGACGACGCCAATCGCCAATCTCATCAGCGGGGTATTCTCCATCCGGCCATCGGGGTTGGCGGTCATGATGGTAGCTGCTCCGCATAGCATAGTGGAAGCAGCTACCATGATGTAGCCTTGCTGCCGGTCCATGAAGTTGTAATGGGTCTGCGCTTCTTCGCCAAAGCGCTGCATGAGCCGCTGACGGATGTTCGCAGCGGAGTTCTCGCTGGTTACGATGACAAAGTTATCGCCGCCCACGTGGCCGATAAAATCGCCTGGCGAGCCAAGTTCATCCACCACCTCGCCCATGAGCATGGCAGTAAAGCGAAGGACGTCGTCTCCGGCTACGAAGCCATAAACTTCTTTGAATTGATCGAAATAATTAATCCGTATGTCCATGTATGCCCACCCGTCTGCGCGGATCGTGCGGCGTAGCTGTTCCTCGATCAACCGGCCAGCGGGGAGGCCAGAACGCGGGTCGGTCAGACTTTCACGTTCAGAGCGGCGGATGGCGCCCTGGACACGCAGTTTGAGTTCCTCGCTGTCGAACGGCTTGGTGATGTAGTCATCTGCGCCCAATTCCAGCCCTTGCAGACGGTCGCTGCGCTCGTCCTTCTGGGTGAGAAAGATGACCGGGATGTGGCTGGTGCGCGTGTTGGTGCGCAGGGTGCGGCATACTTCATAGCCGTTAATATCCGGCAACATAATGTCCAGCACGATCAGATGCGGCAGGACCTGGCGCGTTTTTTCCAGCGCGTCGGAGCCGCGCCAGGCCACGTCCACGTCGAATCCCAGACCGGTGAAATAGATTTCCAGCATGTTCGAGATGTCGGCGTCGTCTTCGACGATCAAAAGGCGTTCTTTTCCCATGTCAGCCTCCTACCTACCAGGATACCAAATCCGACTCTCCGCGGTGGGGATATAAGCGCACGTGATGGCTGCCTTCTTTTAGTCTATGGTGGTCACTGTCTTCATACTTGATGTCGTGGTCAATCACGCGTGTTCCTTGTCGTGCGATCAGCACGACATCTGATTCGATGGTGCGCGCCGGATAGATGAGCATCCCCGCCCCAATCCGACAGTTGTGCCCCACGCAGCCTCCCAGCACTGGACGGTTGGCGTCGGCCAGCTTATCGCTACCGTCCCGGGCGCGGATGGGCTTGGGGATTAAATTATAATCTGTAAACGTCGAACCGGCGCCGGAGCCGGTGACCGCCTCACCTGGCTCGACTTTGCTGACGGCGAATTTGCGTTCGGTTGCGAGGTGGGTCAGGAAGGCGTGGATCCTTCGACAGGCTCAGGACAGCGTTTCATCTTCGCCCATATCCTTTGGGTGGCGTTTTTGGTGGAATAAGATGTAGCGTTTGCCTGCACTTGCGCAGGTACAAGTGATCCAATCCACGCCGAAGGCCTACTCGGTAGGTTTGTTCGGTGCGGTAGGAGTAGTCCCGCCGAGTAGGCCTTCGGCAAGGGGATGCTACGCGATGCTTGGTGCGTAACACGTCGCGCACCCTTCGACAGGCTCACCTGTGCCTGCGTCAGGTGCAGGCAGGGCAGGCTTGATCCAGCAGTTTTTTCCCCTTCGGGGACGATGTGGGTTGTTCGGGCATTGCATTTTCTCCGAGGTTTATGCTAAAATAAAGGCAGGCGTTCACCCTATTTTAACCGATTGCAGCCTAAATGCCCAATTGAATTTAGGATGTCAGGCTGCCTGAAATCCGCCCATAAGCTGTTAACCCGCCAAACGGCGGGTGAATACATAGTTGGGCGTAGCATGAGCAACTTAACACGTTTTAAGTTTCTTCAATAACAGGAGGTACGAAATGAGTACGAACTTAGCACTTCCGACGAAAGCGCCGCGGTTTTTTGGTCTGCCACGCACTTGGCTCGGTTGGTCGTCCGTCGGTTTCGCGATTGTGTTCACCGCCTTCATTGTCCTATTCTTCGTGCTGGTTGCAGCGGGGCAGCGGGGCGGTGCCACGTTCTTCTCAAACCCGTGGCTTGCGTTGACATTGCTAACGGCGGCAGGCTCTGGGCTTGCAGGGGGCGTGACAGCCGTGGTGGCGGTCTTTTGGAAACGCGAGCGATCGCTGTTCGTCTTCGCGGCGCTGCTGTTGGGGCTCTTCGTCTTGATCTTCGCACTTGGGGAGTTGTTAGGTGGGCATTAGTGTCGGTGCAACGCCTAACACCGCGCAGGAGCCAACAGCCACCGCCCCTTGAGTTTCGGGCCGAGTTATGAGATTTGTTTGTCATCGTTGCATTGCTGAGTCCGCCGCCGGTGGCTGTGGCTCAGCTTTGGATCGTTAGGCGTAGCCACCCCCAATATCGACGAGGAAGAAATGTCTCAAAATCATATGCGAGTGAGCAGGGTTACCCGCTCCAAGCAACAAGCCAAGTCCACCTATGATCGCATCAGCCGCTGGTATGACCTCCTCGCCGGTGGTTTCGAGAGCAGGCACCGCGACGCCGGAGTTCGAAAGCTAGTCCCTCAGGAAGGGGATATAGTTCTTGAGATAGGATTCGGCTCCGGCCACTCAATCGTGGCATTGGCTGAGTTGGTCGGCGTGTCAGGCAAGGTCTATGGCATCGACATTTCGGAAGGGATGCTTGACATCACCCGATCCAGAGTCAAGGAGGCGGGAGTAACCGAGAGAGTCGTTCTCGAGTGTGGCGATGCTATGCGATTGCCATTCGACGCGGATCTCTTCGACGGGATCTTCATCAGTTTCACGCTGGAGCTCTTTGACACCCCTGAGATTCCGCTTGTCCTATCAGAGTGCCTGCGTACGCTTCGGAGGGGCGGTCGCATCTGTGTAGTGGCAATGTCCAAGAAGGGGAAGCCCAATGCGATGACAAGACTCTACGAATGGTTTCACCAGAAGCTTCCCCAGTATGTTGATTGTCGTCCTATCTTTGTACAAGAGTCGTTGGAAGGCGCTGGGTTTCATGTCCTCGACGTGACCAACGTGTCCTTATTAGGATTGCGAGGTGAGTTTGTATTGGCAGAGAAGCCCTCAACGACATGATCTGTGGCACGCTACGCCTAACACCGCGCGGGGCTGAACTCGCTGCCGCTAGGCGGAATCAAGGAACCTGCTCAATGAATCAACTTCTTCTGCAATTACGAGTCGTTGCCCTCTCCCTTCTGGGAATCATTGCTCTTGTTCCTGGCCCGAATCGAGAAGGCAAACTTAGGATACAAGGGCCTTTGAACAACATCATAACCCGTGCAGGCATCACCTTCTTACTTGGGCCGTGGCTTGCAATCCCGTTTATCGCCCAACCCAGATTCATAGGGTTCCACAGAGCAGTCATGGTGGCTGTTGGTATCATTCTGTGCGCTTCAGGAAGTGTGCTCTACGCATTGTCACTGAAAGCACTTCTCCCTGCATTTGCACAGCAATTCACTGAGTTTACCCCTGAAGCTCTCGTCGAACATGGGCCCTATCGATATGTTAGGCATCCCATCTATCTTTCTGCATTTGTCATCCTGCTTGGTCTATACTTGGCAATGGGCGCAACCTTATCCATTGTTTTATTACCCATATGTTACCTGCTTCTACGGCTCGTAACGGTCTATGAAGAGAAGTGGATACTGGAACCGAAGTTCTCAACGAAGTATCTTGAATACAAAGCAAGGGTGAACGGTGCAATCATGGGATGCCAGGGTGGGCTTGCTTTTGCCGCCGCGTACTTGGTTTTGGCTGGAATGAGCTTGCTCGATTTGATGGGAAGGAATAATGTTCATTTCATTGAGTAGAGCTTTCCGCCTACCGATTAACCTCAGTGTCAAGGGGTAAAGTCAAAAAAGGTTGAAAGTGGCTGATTGACAGGCAAACGGCTGTGAAAGTGTTCTTTTCGCGGCCGTTTTTTTCTTTCCAAGGATGTTTTTTCTCTTTCTTGCAACGCTTCGCCGCCCCCGCTGCCATTCTCGCACCGGGGTTGTTTCTTTCTTCCAGAGAGAAGACTATCGCTTACTCAGGCGGCTGCAACTCCGGCCTGAGCGCCAGGACTTCTTCCACAGAAGCCAGCCGGTATGGAAATTCCGGGTTCAAGGCCACACGCTTCAACTCGTTCCCGATCCCCAGCCGCATCAGGCTTCGCCGTGAGCTCAGCCGAACGATAGTAGCGCGCAAACCCTGGCCTGACGCCAGGACAGGCTGCGGACGCGTCATGCCCTGCCGCTGTTCTTCGTCCAGCGCCCACGACCAGGTCAGGTACTTGTGCGCAGCACCTACTCGGTAGGCGATCCGTTCTGGCGAGTAATGGTAGCGCAGTCGGCTACCATAATGGCGATAAGGCTCGTGCTTTGTCAGCACATACCAGACTACCACCAGCAGGTGATGCGCGATGGTCACGATCGCCTGGTTGGGGTGCATGCGTTTCTTGAGTTCTTCGAAATGCCGCTTCCAGTGCGGGTCGGCTTTCACTGCCCGCCAGGCCACTTCCACCAACGCCCCCTGGCCTAGCCCGCCAGGGCAGGCAGCGCAACTCCCGCCGCCCTTCCTTCGTGATGCCCTTGCCGCGCACCTTCTCCCCGCTCTGCTCCAACCCAGGCGTCAAACCGGAATAACTGGCCAACGCTTTCGGGTTCTCCCTGGCCTAGCCCGCCAGGGCAGGCAAAACGGGTGACGTCTCCGATGGCGGCCAGGATGGTCACACTTGCACCTGCGCTGCAAGTGCAGGTGTGCCCGTCACCACGCCACAGCCGGGGATTTGCATCAGGTATAGCATCTGGCTCGCCCACGGCTCCTCATGGCTCATGCGCCCCAACTCCCGGGTCATGCACTCTATCTGTTCTTCCAGGTGCGCACGCGTCGCCATGTCCAGTTCCAACTCCAATTTCTCCAACTTCGAGAGCGAGGCATCTTGCTGCCAGACAGTGTTCTTGGGTTGGAAACTCTTCCCTTTCGGGTGGTTGAGATGATGGCGGTGGGCAACGCTGTGCATCCGGTTCACCACCTGGGTATGCATCTCCGCCAGTCGCCGCCGGTGCGAGACCAACTGGCGCAGTTCGTGCACATGCTTCGGCGGTACCCACACCACCGGCACCAGGTTCGCAGCCAGCAGCCGCGCCAGGCCTGCCCTGAGCGGAGCCGAAGGGATCAGCGTATCGCGCTTGTCTGTCTTGACGCGGGCACAGGCGATCTGTTTGACCTTGATTGGATTCGCCACCAGCACTTCGGCAACCAACGGCGCCAGCAGATCATACACGTGCCAGGCGTTGGTCGTCGACTCGATCACCACCCGGTCGCTGGGCAGCAAGTGCTTTCCCAGCCAGGCTTCCAAGTCAAGATGCTCCACCCGGCATGGCGGCAGGATCTCTTGCCCATCCCGGTCCACCCCGGCGATCACAGAATAATGCTTGCCGAAGGCCTACTCGGTGGATGTCCAGGGCAATGTAACGACAGGTACTTGATTTTTCTCCATCTTTCATGCTACACTCTCCTTGGTTGTGGTTGGGGCGTGGATTTTCGCCTGCACCGTGCCGCAGGCATAGGCGGGCAGAAGTTGCAAACACCGATTCGGGCTCGAAGCCCACTTGTACCTGCCTGCACGCGCGCAGGTACAGGTGCGCAAGTGCAGGCAGACGAGAATCCACCGGGCGACCAAGTCTGCCCTGAGCCTGTCGAAGGGTAACACCACGGGCTGAGAGAGAATCTCTCCCAGAGGCCGCGTCGGTCCGCCCGGATGCCTGCCCTGAGCCTGTCGAAGGGCTCCTGCCCCGGATGGCATCCCCGGTGCGGTGTCTCTCACCACCAAGGAACCACCCGCCACGCCCCAACGCAGTTACATTCTAGTAACACCACCTCCAGCGGACAGCGGCTGCGCCGCTCGCGACCGCAGTGCTTTGCCAGAAATGGTGCAATAATGGTGAAGGAGTCTCGCCAGTCCCGCCGCTGCAGCCGAGCCAAACTGTTAGTGCGCCAAGCGAAGCTTGGCGTTTCTTGCAGGGTGAAAGACCCTGCTGGGTAAGGGCTAACTACCCGCCCATACCGAGTGTTGCCATGATGAAGGAGGAGCTAAGGTCGGTTAGAGGAGTGACCGTCGGAAAGAGAAAACCTCGGCGTTAGGGAAGGGATGCCAGCGACCCCAACGAGCCTGGAAACCCTGTAAAGCATCAGGGCAGGCAGGGACACAAACCACTGACATCAGCGACTCCCTTCGGCAACATCATTGAAGCGTACACAGGGAACGACATAGGCCACAAGGAAGTCCGCACTTCCTGAAGTCTTGAAACAGCCCCGTTATTGGCGTCTGCGGCGCAAGCCGCACAAAAAGCAGATGGCGACGGTCTCAACGGCCCGGAAGCCAACACAAAGAGAGCGCAAAGGTGAGTTCTCAGAGGGTCTGCCGGGGTCCACAAAGAGCGTGGCATGTGTCGAGAGAAACGCGCAAGAACTTGGGAGACCCGAGATGTTCCTGCTGCAAGCGAGCAGGTAGGCAATCCGAAACATCAAGTAGGAAAGCCGAAGACTATCGGGGGTCAGATTAGCCCGTAGTGTGCGCCGGGCAGCGCATTGATCAGGAGGGTTGAAGTCCCTCTGGTGCTCAGATGAGGGGCACCATATCCAAAAGCGGGAGTAATATCTCGCTGGCCGGTGGTCACGAACCACTGGAGGGCAGGGTGTTCACCGTGAGGTGAAATCCGAAGGGCTTGCGGAGAAGCACCGGGCCGTAATCGAAGGCGAGAGCCTGGATGAACCGGTCGGCCAAAGACGGGAACAGGTCGAGCCTGCACTATGGAGGCGAAGGCGTTCTCATTCACCCGTTGTACCAAGGTGTGTGCGGGCGGCACGGTGCGGAAGAACAATGCGTGACCCCGGGAGAACTCGTCGGGTTTCTGAGTGGCATCAGGATAAGTGACCCTACCGAGTAGGTGCTGCGCATAAGCGAGGAGCGAAGTGGGAAGCGATGCCCGGCGAGTAGTCGGACCGCCGAATAGTACTTGAAGCGTCGTGAAAGCGGCGTGACCTCATGAAGGCAGCGACGTGGGCTGGGGAAGGCGGCGGGCAAAGGTGGTTGGGAGGTAGCAATTGGTATGCGAGTAAAGGCACTGACGTGGATAAGTTCCTTATGTGAAAAACCCAGAAGTCAGTGTCTGAGGAAACATGCGACTGAAACCTCACAACAGGCGCACAGGTTGGCCATGTCGAACCGACCCATGTGCTGCGTTGGCAACGTACCTTTGTGAAAGCCCAGTGCGGGAAATCCGCACGCTGGGTTTGAGCGGCGGACGGAGGCCAGCCCGGAGCATTGGGCGCCTCCTCCGACCCGACAGTTGCCGCTCCTTCAGGGCAATGAAGGGCTGTACCTGTGTCTCGACAAGTTCGACAACCGTCTGCCGTGAGGTGGCTTTGTCTTACGTTGCAGGCTGATACTCGCTCTCTCTGGTATGCTTCCTCAGTGAAGTGACGCCATTTCGCGTCCGCCAGTTGTTTTTGGCAAACTTCATCGCCGGAAAAGCCGCCGTCTGAGTGTAGAATGCCCCAACAAATGCTCATTACCCTCTCACAACACTGCTTTCTCCGTCAGGAGTGCCTTGTGGCATGGAGCAAAACTGTGTTCCCTCATTTAGGGCAAGGCAGCGGAGGTCGCCCGGTGCGGGAAAGCCGCACGCCGGTAAATGTGGGGAATTGACCCCACCGCGACAACGGGGAGGGGGAGGCTCCGGCCTCCCCCTTACCCTCTGGCTACTCATTGCGTCTGCTAACATTTTTTGCATCTTCCTTTGCTGGAGGTGATCTATGAATCTAGAAAGCATATTGGAGTTTATTGCTGCAATTTCAGCTTTTGTTGGGGCAGTGGCTGGACTATTAAAGGTGTTTATCGAACTCAAGAAACTTCAAAAGAAAAAGAAGGTTGATAAAGAGGAGTCTGCACAGCCTACTATGGTGATAATTTTCCTTAAGACAGCCACTCCAGTTTTTGTTATAGCTTTCATGATCTTCCTAAGTGCGGGGCTCGGGGTACGCGCAGTATTTCCCCCAGCCACAGTAACGCCATCCCCATATCCATCTCTAACACCTACAAGCACTTTCACCCCAAGTCCAACAATCACCCCTACACTAACGATAACTCCCACACCATCTCAAACTCCAACCAATACACCGCTTCCGCGGCCATTGGTGGAAATTTTTCCAAAGGCTGAATATGGCAAAGATTTCACGTACATCAATTTTGGAGGTGTTCTTTCTCCTATGTATGTCACCACTAACAATTGCGTTCATTCAGGCGTCTATGGAATTCAGCTTGTTTATAACATGAAGGGGTCAGGAAATGGTGGTTGGGGAGTGCTATGGGTAGATGCACCATCGGGGCATTTTAATGCATATGGGTTCCCATACCTCGCCTTCTGGATAAAAGGAACATCTGGTGGTGAAAAGTTCCAAGTTGGGATTAAGGACACTAGCGGAAATGAATATAAGATTGAGTCAACAACCTTTATTGTCGTGACAAAAGATTGGATTATGGCAACTGTTCGATTGAGTGAATTCAAAAGTGTAAACATCTCTTCTATTGCAAATGTTAATTTCGGTTTCAACAAGAATCACGGTATGGGTAGCATTTGTATCGATGATATAGATTTTGTGCCATGACATGAAAAGCGCCGCCCAACAAGCGGCTGGAGCGGACGCGGCTACCGCGCGGCAATTCGGGTGTGCCTTGCCTGCGAGCGTTCTGGTATGCCACCGCTCTTTGCCCGCCCCGCCGCGCCGCTCAGCCGCAGGCCGTTATGCGGCCTTGAGGCAATAGAAGAAAGGTTCGGTACTGATCGCTGTGCAAAAGGAGGTTTGTAATGAAGCGGCTGCTAGTTCTCCTGACGTTGACGAGTTTGTCGCCAGCTCTTTTTGGTGGTACCCCAACAACCAACATAGAGGCAACTGAGCAGGCTGCTATTGCAGCTACGTTAGCTGCGCAGTCAACCGAAACGCCTACACCCAAGCCTCAAGGGATGGGGCCAACTATCATAGCAAATACGGAGGATGGTAAATACGCCTATGTCGGCTTCCATCTCTCAGAAACCATCGCCAAAGTACGTTTGGCAGATCTCACGGTCGAGGCGGTGGCCGATCTGTCTCAATATTTTCCGCTGCAGTGTTACCGGATTGCTTTGGACGCCAGCGAGAAGAAACTGTTTGTTCACAGCGCGGCGTGGCGGAAATTGATTGTTTTGGATACCCAGACGCTAAGTGTGATCCATACAATTGACGGCATTGATTCCTCAGGCATGTTACGGTCGCAAGATGGCCGCCTTATTATCTGGGATGGCGGAAACACTGTGAAGTTTGTGAATACAGAGACGTATGCGGTGACCGAATTCACGGATCTCAGCATAGGATTCTTGCAGATTCTAGAAAGCCCGTCTGATCCAAGCAAATGGTATGTTGCTACTCAATTAGGGCCAGGGGCGCCGTGGACCATAGGTTTATATGATCATGTCGCGAAGGCGTGGGTCCATACGGTTACTATTCCCTTGCAGGGTGAGACTCCAGGCATTTGGGATTTCAAGGTCTTACCGAACGAGAGCAAGCTCTATGTCGCCGTGGTTGGTGGTGCGTATCCGCAGGGGTACCACTACTATGGATGGGTCTATTCCGTTGACCTGCTGGGCTGGCAGGTCAAGACGATTCCCATCGATGGCGGTGCGGCATCCCTGGAGACAAGCCCCGACAGCCGGCGGGTGTACGTGGGGACCTCCCTCCCCATGCCTATCGACACGAACAACATCCTGGCAATCGATGCGCAGTCGGATACCGTGCTGGGTCCTATCCAACTTGGCAGGACAAAATATGGCTGGCCTTATGGAGAGATACGTGACCTGCAGATCGACCCGGCAAATCCTGATCTTCTCTATGCGGTCAGTAACGACGCCAATGCCCTCGCGAAGGTAGACCTCAAGGATCTTTCCCTGGCAGGCAACACCATCTTCAACGTGCAGGACTTGGAGCCCCACTACTTTGCCAGGCGCCCAATGCGGTCTTCCGGCTACGTGCTAGTGCATCGAAGCCCGTACGCATTTGAGCTGGATCTTGACTCGGCCGCCATAAAGAATGTGGTGAAATTCCCCGCAATCCGTGCTGATTCTTGGGCCTATGACGTGGCGATCACGAACGCTGGCAGACTACTAATAGCCCAAGGGGAGCAAGTACTCGAGGTGGATGGGACAGATATGCATCTGATCGCAAACTATCCGCTCCCCCCCACTATTCCGTCCGTATGGCATTTTGTCCTCTCCAAAGATCAGAGCAGGTTGTACTCGATTACGAACGATCCTATTACCAACCGCCCGAACGTTTTCCTCGCGATTGATACGACAAACTTTCAAGCGCAGGCAAACTTTACGCTCACAGGCGGCGCCTTCGATTTTAGACCTTTTGAACTGCCGGATGGCTCCAAGCTGTACGCAATCGGCGGAGAGGATTTTGGCACTACAGTCGTCCACGTAATCAGGACAGATAATTACACGATTCAAAAGACAATCACTTTTGATGAGCCTGGCTTGCGCGGTGTATCTGGCGGGCCCTATTATCCGTATGCCTACGATTCGAATTCGCATACGCTCTATGTGGGGGCTACGTATGTTGTCTTGGCTATCGATACGGATACCGATGAGATCAAGAAGGTAATCCATTTAGAGGAGGTTGCCAGAGCGATCGGTCTTGAACCCTGGCAATTCGTCTACGTTAACGCGATTGGTCTGGTCTATCAGCCTCAGGAGAATTTTCTCTACATCGCGCATCTCGATCGGGCCTTTGTCAGCATCTACGACTTAAACAATAACCAATTCCTACCGCAGGTTATCCCCTTGAAGGGGTTCTTTCCGAATTATGCATTCGCAAACGACGATGTTAGCAAGATCTACGTGGTAAATTCCCGTTCAGACAACCTATCGGTGATCGATGTAAGTTCGAAAGCGGTGGAAAAGGTCATTGACTTGCATGCATATCTGTGGGAGTTGTATCTACCAATTGTGCTTCACTCCTTGGAATGATCCTGGCCGGATTGGATAGCATCTAAGGGGATTGGAGCGAGCGTCTGTAGCCAAGAGCCTCTTTGAGGGTCGCTTGTATACCGTGAGGCATGGCTGCATAACAACGGCTGCACCCTGACCTCGCTTCGTTCGGAGGGTACGCGGCGCGCTTTGCCAGCCATCGTTCTAGTTTTTGGGAGGAGTCTTGCCAGAGTCGGCGGCGGCTGAGGCCGAATCGTTAGCCGAGAAAACCTTTAGGGTCTGAAGTCTGGTTAAGCCAACAAACTTTAGAATTAGACGGCTTAACCAGAGAGTTAAGCCGTCTAATTTCACAGAGCGGGCAGGGATGGAAGGCGTTACTCAATCGGGTCGTTGGGGTGCGCTGCGTTCCAAAGCGCAACAATGGTTGCCGAAGGCGCAACCACAATGTCTGCCTCGTTCTTGCCGATGTTCTCAGAATTCACCCACTTGCCCCGAAAGCCAGTGTTGACCTTTTTATCAAGGTCAGGGTTGACCCGTACACTGATGGTAGCCGACTGCGCTACCATGATATTCACCGAGCCGTCCTTCTTGCCAACTGGCTCGAAGTGCGTCCCGTTTGGCAGTTGGACGATACGGCCTGCTTTCAGGCCCGCTTCGATCTGCACGTCCAGTTCGGCCAAAACGGCCAACACTGAGCCTTTGCTCTGGTTGGTAGCGGCCACGATGTTCTCGATGATGGTAGGGCAATCACCTACCATGATGTCCTCTTTGGTCACCGCGTCTCCTATGCTATGACCGACCAATGGGGCGCGTTCGATGCCCAGCAGAGCCATGAACTGGTCTACTATGGTTGCCGACTGCGCAACCACTAAACGCACAAAATCCTGTACCGCGTAGCTTTCCCGCTTTTTACCCGATTCGCCAAATCCCCAGAAATCCAGCGCGCTGGGAGGCCTTCGGTAGGTGCGATATTCCTGGCCGAGATGGGACATCGTTTCCTGCCATAGCCCCCACGAGCCGAGCCACCCGTGCAACAAAATGACCGGTTGTCCGCGCCCGAAAACCTCATAATGAACAATGCCTTTATTTTTAATGATAGAGGACACGCTCGCCGAAGGCCTACTCGGTAGCAATATATGGAGAGACTACTTCTCTCACCTCTCCATTTCAGCGAGAATACTATAGAGAAGTTCCAGCAATACACTCTTGACTGGTTCCCGTTGGGTGGCGGTGCAAGGCAGGAGCTTGATCTTCGAATCCAAACGCAAGGCATGGCGGATATCGCCAACCTCCCAGGCGTCCTGCTTGTCCTGCTTATTGGCGGCCACCACGTAAGGGGTCGGCGCGTAGGCTCTGAAGGTTTCAAGGATGGAGCGCGCCTCGCGAAAGGTCTCTGGGCGGGTGCTATCCACCATGACGATAAAGCCCAACATGCCTTCGGAGAGGATCTCCCACATGAAGTCGAAGCGTTTCTGGCCGGGCGTTCCGAAAAGGTAAAGCACCAGATCTTCATCTACGGTGATACGGCCAAAGTCCATAGCCACTGTCGTCGCCTCTTTGACCGATTTCTCGACCATCGAGGAAATTTTCCTTTCAGTCGAGACGACGTCAATTTCACTCACTGCTCGGATAAACTCAGTTTTTCCAGCATTAAAGGGGCCAGTGACGACCATTTTGACTGTTTGCATAATCGCTGTCCTCTGGAGAGGTTATAACGAACGAATGCGGTTGATCAAGCGGTTGACGAGCGATTTTTGCTCATCTTTATCTTCAGTGGGGAAGACGTGAACGGGCGGCGGGAGCGACGCGCCCACCGGGCGGATGAGCTCTACCAGGCCGGCTTGCAGAAGTCCATAGGTGATG
The DNA here is from genome assembly GCA_043823965.1 of Chloroflexota bacterium. Classification (GTDB taxonomy): domain Bacteria; phylum Chloroflexota; class Anaerolineae; order Anaerolineales; family Villigracilaceae; genus CG2-30-58-95. The sequence goes on along the minus strand of JBDRTP010000095.1, from coordinate 751 downwards.
CGGCGGATTTCAAGATCGTTCATCTTGGTTGCGCCGGCGATCTGATGGATGGTGTTTCTTGGGTTTACGTATGAAACGACGCGCCACTCCTCGACGCTCAAGTTGACTTTCCGCAGGTTGGCTCCCGGGCGGTCGGCGAATTTAAGCGCCATGTCCAGGCTGGGGATTTCGTCCTGCAGTTGCTCCCACTCGCGCAAGGCACGTGAGCCTTCGATGATCAGGTTCTCCAGGTCGAGACGGACGTTGATGCGCTCCGCAGGCGGCAGGGTTTCAATATCAAAGTGGAACAGGCCCTCCACCCAGGTGAACAAGCGGCGGACAACGTCGGTGAAATACTGCTGAAGATTGTCCAGGATATCTGCCTGGGTAACATAACCGGCGTTGATCAACAGCAGACCCAGCTCTTTATCGCTGAAGTTGCCGGCGCGTTGTTGGATGATCTTGAACTGGCCGGCGGTTAGTTTATTGGCTTTGTGCAGGATGGTTGCCAGCCGGCTGTCTTCCTGGCCGATCTGAGCATAGGCGAGCTTGCCGTCGCGGAATGAAACCTGGGCTGTTTCACTGGGGCCTTCGACGATCAGCGTCCCAGTTTTACGAGCCAGGTTGACCAGGTTCAAGAGCTGTGTAATGCTGAAATCACGCAGGTTGCCCCGAAGAGCCATGTGCGGGCCTCAAAGAGTGCCCCCGTGGGGGCAAAAGTGATTGGATGGTGAAATGATTATACATGCAAGGATGACATGCGTCAAAGGGA
>JBDRTP010000094.1:0-8989 GCA_043823965.1 Chloroflexota bacterium | reverse complement strand
GAGGCCGGCCAGTTCCTTGTCCACTTCAGCGAGGCGTGCGCGGGCTTGAGGGGCGAAGTCGTTATGTTGAAGGCTGAAAGTTATTTCCTCCAGGCGCGGCTTGCCGCTCGACTCCCAATCCGCCACCATGCGCTGCATTGTTTCCAGACGCTCGGTCAACTGTGAAACAGTCGTCGCATGGGTCAGGTGCTCGTCCGCAGCAGAAGCGAGATTCGAGAGTTGAGATTCGAGATTCGTGAGGTCGCTGGCGAGTTCTTCCAGCGCGGTTTTGTTGACGCGCCAGCGGTCGCCCATCTCCTTACCCTGCGCGGCAAGCTGCGCAATGAGATTCTGACGCTCGTCGGGGCTGAGAGGTTGTCCACACAACGGGCAGACCGCGCCATCCATGGCCTCGAGCTGGTCAATGCGTGCCTTGAGTTCGTCCATTTCAGCTTTCGAACTCACGTTCTCGGCGCGTAGTTCGGCCTGCTTTTCCCGGCTTGCCTGCGCCTGCATCTCTAATCCAGCACGCTGCGTTACCCGCGCTTCGGCCTCAACCAGAGCCTTCTTTGCACCATCCAACTCTGCCTGCAACGCACTGGTCACTGATAGTTGCCGCAGGCTGGTCACTTTCTGCTGATCGAGCAGAGTATCCCTTTCCTGTTCCAACCTGGCTTTCTCGGCATTGATCTCATCCAGCAAGGGCTGGCGGCGTTTCTCATGTTCACGGAACTGTCCGGCGACTTGCTCCCATCTCTCCAACCCGGCACGCGCCGATTGCCAGGCCTGGTAAGCAGATTCCACCTCGGCGGCGCGGGCGAGCAGGTCAGCGTAACGGCTGCGCTCGGCCTCTCGTTCGGCGAGACGAGCCTGAAGTCCAGAAAGATTCGCCGAGGAACGTTCCAGGCCTGCCGCCAGCGTCTCGACCAGTTTGCGCTGCTGGTCGTGGGAGGCCATCACCCGATGCAGGTTCTCCAAAGCAGACTCCTGTATCTTGCGCGCCCTGGCCATCTCACGCAATCCCGCCTCGAGTTCGGCCAGTCGCTGCTTGCGGCTATCCTCTTCGGCCAGTTCGCCGTCAATCTCCCGGATGCGGTCGTCGGCCAAGGCCAGGTCGCGTTCGACCAGCCTGCGGCGTTCAACAGCGCGATCTTTATAGGTTTCCCAAATTTCCAAACCAAGAATATTGCTCAAAATCTCCTTGCGCTTGCCCGGCGATTGCTGGGTGAATTGATCTGCCTTGCCTTGCAAGAAAAAGGCGGCATTGACGAAGGTCTCATAATCGAGGCGCAGGATTTGCTCGATGCGCGCCTGGGTCTCGCGCAGGGTTCTTTCAGTCAGAGGTTTCCAGGTTAGAGGGTTAGGAATTAGGGGGTTAGGATGCCTGACTCCTGACTCGCCGAGTAGGTGCTGCGCATAACTCGCAACTTGTGATTGCTGCCGAGTAGGTGCTGCGCACAAAATGTGGAATTCGAGGATAGTCGTCTTTCCCCGCGGCAGTGTGCGCTGGACGCGATAGACGTTCTCTTCGTAGGCAAAGGTGAAGATTACTTCGGCGGCCTTGACGCCAGGCTGCGAATTGATCAGCGATTCGTCCCGCTTGCGCGCCTGACCAAAGAGCGCCCAGGTGATTGCATCCAGCAACGAGGATTTGCCCGCTCCATTCGGACCAGAGATGCAGGCCAGATCGAAGGAGGTGAAATCCAATTCGACTGGATCGCGGTAAGAGAGGAAACCGGAGAGTTTGAGATGGAGAGGGATCATGGCTGTATTAAACCACAGATGGACACGGATGGACACATATATTTGGCATGCACGTCATAGAATGTAATGCGATCTCCAATTCATGCCACAGAGAAACTGGTATACTTAACTCGTATGAGCGCAACAGAGACCGCCCAAAGCATTCTCGAACTCGAAATGAGGCGCATCGTTGATGTGCTGGTGAAAGAATATCAGCCGCAGAAGATCATCATCTACGGCTCTGTGGCGCGCGGGGCTGCTGCTCAATGGAGCGATCTTGACTTGGTGATCATCAAGAACACCCGGCAGCGATTCTTTGACCGCATCGGTGAAGTCCTGCGTCTGATCCGGCCGCGTGTTAGCATTGACATTCTCGTTTACACGCCCCAGGAATTTGACCGAATGTCCCGTGAAAACTGGTTTGTCGGCGAGGAAATAGCCAGGAAAGGGAGGGTATTGTATGGCCTATAGCGAAAATGACACCGTGTTTGTCAGCCAATTTTACATGCCCACGCGTTACCCCGACACGCTACCAGGCATGTTGCCGGATGGCTTGCCCGGCTTGAAAGACGCCAGGCGCGCTCTGGAAATTGCTGGAGAATTTTATGCCTTCGCGCGCCAGTGGATAGAATCTTCCACAAGGGAGAAAAGGGCTTGACTTTGCAGGCAGCACGTACCCGCAGGCGCCTGACCCTGACCGTCATCATCCTGGCGACTCTGCCCTGTTACTGTCTGGGCTTTGTCGTCGCGAACTTCGCGCCCGGCCCGGCGACTCCCACTCCAACTATTACTGCCACACCGTCTGGGACGCCGCTCACGCCGACCGTTACCCAGACTCAGACAGAAACACTGACTCCTACCTACACCCCAACCAGCACGCTGACCTCCACGCCCACCGCGACGTTTACCCCCACCCCAACCTTTACCCTGACGCCTACATTGACCAACACGCCAACGTACACACCCACCTCGACATCAACTCCGACGTTTACCCCAACGCCTACCCCCACTTTTACCCCGTCGTCAACAGCCACCTTCACCAGCACCCCGTCGCCAAGCAATACGCCGGTCACGCCAACTCCGTAAACCACCCAATCGCCAATCGTAAATCGTCAATCGTAAATCGTAAATCGAACAATGTCCGACATCCAACCCTTCCTCAAAGACCTGCTCTCCGCCCCCGGACTCTCCGGCTACGAAGCCCCCGCCGCCAAAATTATCGAAGAGAAGTGGCGACCGCTCGTCCACGAACTCAGCCAGAGCAGACTCGGTTCCCTGCACGGACTACGCAGGGGTACGGCCAGCGAGCCGCGCCCGTCCCTTCTCGTTGCCACCCACATGGACGCCATCGGCCTGATGGTGACCGGCATCGCCGAAGGCGGCTTCCTGCGCGTGACCGCTATCGGCGGCGTGGACGCACGCGTCCTGCCCGGTCAATTGGTTAGCGTGCATGGCCGTGAAAACCTGCCCGGTATCCTCGTCCAGCCGCCCGACCGCCTCCTGCCGCCTGAAATCGGCGATAAGCCTGTCCCGCTCGAACACCTGCTCGTTGACGTCGGCCGGTCGCCGCGCAAAGTCAATGACCTGGTACGCGTAGGCGACCTGGTCTCGTTCGCACAGCCGCCGCTGGAACTCAGCGGTGAGACGCTGGCGGGACACTCTGTGGATAACCGTGCCTCGGTCGCGGCGTTGACCGTCTGCCTGGAAGAGCTACACAACCGGCCACATGCCTGGGATGTATGGGCGGTCGCCACCGTGCAGGAGGAAGTCGGCCTGATCGGAGCGTACACTTCCTCCTACCAGTTACGACCCCAAATAGCGATCATCCTGGATGTCACTTGGGCGAAGGGGCCGGGAGCCAATGATTGGAACACCTTCCCGCTTGGCAAAGGTCCGACGATCATGTGGGGGCCAAATATCCACCCTGCCCTGCACAAAGCCTTCAAGGAATTGGCGGAGCGCCTGGAAATCCCCCACGCAGTAGAGATCACCCCGCTCCATTCCGACACGGACGCGGTCGCCACGCAGGTGACCGCCGAGGGCATCCCCAGCATCGCCCTGGGAATCCCTATCCGTTACATGCACACGCCGGTGGAGGTGGTGGCGTTGAAAGATGTCCAGCGCGCCGGAAGGCTGGTGGCGGAGTTCATTGTTGGATTACAGCCGGATTTTATGGAGAAATTAACTTGGGAAGATTAGACATGCCAACCATTGGAACCACTCAAATCAAACTGCTTGAAAAACTCTGCAACGCCATGGCCGTCTCCGGCGATGAGGGCGAGGTGCGCAGGATCGTGCTCGAGGCAGTCCGCTCTTACGCCGACGAGGTCAAAGTGGACGCGCTCGGCAATGTTTTGGTGACTCGCGCCGGTTCTGGAGAGAATCGCCTGAAAGTCATGCTGGCTGCCCACATGGACGAGGTCGGCTTCATGCTGGCCGCCGACGAAGGTGAAGGCATCTTCCGCTTCGAGACCGTCGGCAGCATGGATATCCGCCAGTTGCCCGGCAAAGCCGTGATCGTCAGCAAGGAACACCTCCCCGCTGTAATCGGCGCACGCCCCATCCACCTGGTCAAGGATGATGAACTCAAGAACAAGATTTTACTCGAAAGTCTGCGCATTGACCTCGGCCCGGGCGGCGCGAAAGCCAAAGCCGGCGACCGGGCTACTTTTGCCGCTCACTTCCAGCGCAGCGGGCCTTCCGTCATTGCCAAGTCGCTCGATAACCGCCTGGGCGTCGCTACGCTGATCGAACTGGTCAGACATGCCCCGCCAAACGTAGACCTCCTGGCAGCCTTCACTGTCCAGGAAGAAATCGGCACGCGCGGGGCAAAAGTCGCGGCGTATGCATTTGATCCTGACCTGGCCATCGTCATCGACTCGACGCCGGCCAACGACTTACCCGCCTGGGACGCGAGCGAGAACGTCGCCTATAACACGAAACTGGGCCTCGGGCCGGCTATCTACGTGACCGACAAGGGAACACTCTCGGACCCACGCCTGATCCGTCATCTCGTCGCGACGGCTGAAGCCAAGCGCATCCCCTACCAACTGCGCCAGCCGGGCGGCGGCGGTACGGACGCGGGCGCCATCCACAAGGGACGCGCCGGCATCCCGTCCGTCTCGGTCTCGGTGCCACACCGCTACAGCCACACCGCTGCCTCGATTGTCCACCTGGACGACTGGAAGAATACGCTCGCCCTGCTCCAGGCTGCAATCTCGCATCTGACGCCGGATGTTCTAACGGCCGAGCGCACATAAAAAAAACGACAACGAATGAAAAACGAATAAACGAATATGAACCCCCTCATCCAAAAACTGACCGAAACCTTCTCCCCCTCCGGCTACGAGAGCGCCATCCGCGATCTCATCCGCGACGAGATCAAACCCCTGGCCGATGAAATCCGCGTCGACGCGCTGGGCAACCTGATCGCCCGCAAGGGCCCTTCGGCAGGGCTTCGACAGGCTCAGCCTGACAGCTCAGGGCAGATTAAAAATGGTAAGAAGATCATGCTCGCCGCACACATGGACGAGATCGGCCTGATCGCCACCCACATTGACGAGAATGGCTTTATCCGCTTCACAACCCTCGGCGGTGTCCATGCGCACACGCTGCTGGGTGGGCGCGTCCGTTTCGCGGGCGGCGCCCCCGGCGTCATCGGCGGTGAGCGCATCACCGATACGACCAAAGCCTACACTTTCGAGCAGCTCTTCATTGATGTCGGCGCGGCGAACCGCAAGGCCTGCCCGGTCAAAGTCGGCGAGGTGGCTGCCTTCGAGCGTCCCTTCCTCGACCTGGGTGGCCGCCTGGTCGCCAAATCCATGGACGACCGCATCGGCTGCGCCGTCCTGATCGAAACCCTGCGCGGCCTGAATGCACAGCACTTAACCACACCCCACGAGCTTTATTTCGTCTTCAGCACGCAGGAGGAAGTCGGCATTCGGGGTGTGACAGGCGCTGCGTTCGGTCTCGATCCCGACCTCGGTCTGGCCGTAGATGTCACCGGCACGGGCGATACGCCCAAAAGCAGCAAAATGGAAGTCGCCCTCGGCAAAGGCCCGGCGGTCAAGGTCAAAGACGGCGGCATGATCTCCGACCCGCGTGTCGTGGACTGGATGATCCGGGGGGCCGAGAAAGCCAAACTGCCTTACCAGCGCGAGGTGCTGGAAGGTGGCACCACCGACGCCCGCGCCATGCAGCTTACCCGCTCCGGCGTCCCAGCCGGCTGCCTCTCTGTCCCATGCCGTTACATCCACTCCCCATCCGAGATGGTTGACGCCAGCGACGTGCAGAACGCGGTAAAATTGCTCCTCGCCCTGCTCAGCGCCCCCATTGAGTTAAAATGAAACCTGGTCTTTGGATGAGGGTCGCATTGTTGGCCCTCGTTACTTTTTACCTTTTAGCAGGATGCGGGCCTGCCTCTCCACCTCCAGCCTCTACGCTCTCTCCAGGGCTGACAGCCACGCCGTGGCTGAGCACGCCCGGATTCGCTCCGACCGAAGGGCCGGCGGCGCGTTCAATCCGCGTTTGGCTGCCGCCCGAACTCGACCCGTCAAACGGTACGCCAGCGGGGGATCTGCTCAAAACCCGCCTGGACGAATTCAGCGCGGCGCACCCCGGCCTGAGGCTGGAGGTGCGGGTCAAGGCCAAGAGCGGTCCCGCTGGGCTGCTCGAATCCCTGGCAGCCGCCCGCCAGGCAGCCCCATCCGCCCTGCCGGATTTGATCGCCCTCCCCTACCGGGATATGGAATCGGCGGCGACCAAGGGGCTGATTTACCCGCTCGATAACCTGACCGGCCTGCTTGCAGGCACAGATTGGTATGATTACGCCCATCAACTGGCGCAGTCGCAGGAGGCGACTTTCGGCCTGCCATTCGCCGGCGACGCGCTGGTGCTGGTCTACCGTGACACCTTTCGTCAACAGGATCGCTTCGCTGATGCAGCGAACACCGGCGGCACGCCGGTGCGAGACGGCAACGAATGCTTCGCTCCATCCGCCAGCGGGGAATTGCCCCCCGAATGGAGTCTCATCCAAGCCTGTCAGGTCGAGCTGGCTTTTCCGGCTGCCGACCCGCAAGCGCTCGTCACACTTGCCCTTTACCAATCCGCCGGCGGCTCACTGGTGGATAGCCAGGGCCGCCCGGCGCTGGATCCACAGATTCTCACGCAAGTTCTTACCTTTTACCAAAACGGGGGATTTTCGCCCTCTGTCGTTCAATATGCAAACGACGACCAGGCCTGGCAGGCCTTTCGCGCCGGCCGCGCGGATGCCGTCATTACCTGGGCCTCAAACTATTTGCGCGCAGCGCCTACCCGGCAGGATGCGCCTGGTGATTACGCCGCCCTGCCGTTGCCGGGTTTGCACGGTTCGCCTTATTCCCTGGCCGATGGCTGGGTCTGGGCTGTCGTCGCAGCGGACCCAGTTCAGCAATCTTCAACCGTCGAGCTGGCGGAATACCTGCTCGAGAGCCAATTCCTGGGCGCATGGACCTCCGTCCTGGGATACCTGCCCCCACGACCATCCGCATTGGCAGCCTGGAAGAATGAGAATATGAAGACATTGGCAAGAAACACTGGGACATCCGCCCAAATGATCCCCCCGGCGCAGGTCGCATCCGCACTCGCGCCGCTGCTAAGGCAGGCCGTCCTGCAAGTCCTCAACGGTCAAGCCTCGCCCGGCGAAGCCGCCCAGGCGGCTGTGGATAAGTTGAAATGAGTCCACTGCAAAATGTCTTTTTCCCGAAGGACATCGGGACGATGTACCGCAGAGACCGCAAAGCACGCGGAGAAGCAATAATGAAGAACTCTGCGCTCTCAGCGCCTGCCCTGAGCTTGTCGAAGGGTTCTCAGCGGTTAGTTTTTTCGGTGGACTCAGGTTAAACAGCTGCGGCTCGTTTCATCGTTTCAGGGATAGCGACATCCAGCAATTTGCATATTGTCAGCGCGATTTGGAGTTGGGAGAGCACTTCTTGCGAGTCGCCCTTCCCGGCAATATTGGGTCTGATCAAATACAGGGGAACTTCGTGGACATCGGGCGTGGTGCCGCCGTGCCGTAGGCCTACTCGGCAGCCGGTCGGCGTTCATACCATGATCGCCGGTGACGAGGATGTTGTAACCTCGCTCCATCCACTCTGCGATGAGGGTGGACATCCACATGTCCTGTCGAATGGCGTGGTTGCGATACTCGCTGGAATTGGCGCCATATTTTTCGCCCATGTAGTCCATATCCATTGGATGGATTAGTAGATAATCGGGGGCGAATTTACGCACCAGGGACGCAGCAGTGGCGAAGAGTTCAATATCCGGGTAATCATCCTGGGTGTAAAACCGCCCGTGCTGGATCAGCAGAGAATCGTCATCTACCTCCCGATCCTCAATCCGGTCATACGGGGCACGGTTATATAATTCAGAAAACCAATAGTAGGCTGCGGCGGCAGTGGTTTTACCGGCCTGCCGCGCAGATTGGAAAACATTGGGTTTCGTCGAGCGACGCACGACGAGGTTGGAAATGATCCCGTGTTCGCTGGCTGTCAGGCCGGTATGAACAGTCTCGTACATCGGCCGGGACATGCTGGGCAACTCGCCAATTACTTTGTAGAGACTGGCGAGTTTTACATCCACCAAATGCCCCAGGTAACCCATCCCGGCAACGGCGGTGTCATAGCGAAGAGCATCCGAGAGCACCAGGATGACTTTGTTCAACAATTCAACCTCTCTTCAGTCAAGTCGTGTTTTACTGCTTCTTGCCGAAATGCTCGCAAATTACCGAGTAGGCCTTCGGCAGGAGTTTGGTTCACCAATCTACCGAGTAGGCCTTCGGCGCAGTACCCTGTAGCAACTTACCGTAACTGCTCAGCCATCCTCCCGCAGGTTCAAAACCTGCGGGAGGCTCGGACTCCGGGGCTTATTTATTGCAGCGCACTTTGCCCTTTCAACTGCTCGACTTCCTGCCCAATCCGCTCGTAGGTACGGTCGCGGGTGATTTTCGCCAGCGCGCGGATGACTTCCTCCAACCTTAACTCATAAACCCGTGGCACGGCTTCGCGCAGGCTCTTGCCCTCTTTGTAAACGACGTATAGCCAGTGGGCGCGGTCAACCGGCGAGAGCGGTTTGCCGTCGTTCAATCGCTTCTCCAGATACTCCCTGCGCTGCTGGGGCGTCAGGACCTCGTAGATACCCGCCTTCTTTTTGCTGCGGCGCATGAGTTCCTGCTCTTCCAATTCACTAAACTGCGCACCTGCATAGGTGGACATCTTCACCAACTGGT
>JBDRTP010000093.1:0-2387 GCA_043823965.1 Chloroflexota bacterium | reverse complement strand
GTTAATGGTAAACAATGAGTTTGCTAACAAAATCTTCTTGGGCGATTGCGAGGAAGTTCTAAAAGAGTTTCCTGATAACTCTATTGATTTAATCTTTACTTCACCGCCTTATGCTGACCAGCGGAAGAAAACATATGGTGGTATCAAGCCAGATAACTATGTTGACTGGTTCATGCCGAAAGCGGCCCAATTTTTACGCGTATTAAAACCTACCGGAACCTTTGTTTTAAATATTAAAGAGCGAGTAATAGGTGGCGAGCGTCACACTTACGTTATTGAATTGGTTCTACGAATGCGCGAGCAAGGCTGGTTGTGGACGGAAGAATTTATCTGGCACAAGAAGAATTCATACCCAGGGAAATGGCCGAATCGTTTTCGCGATAATTGGGAGCGGCTGATTCAGTTCAATAAGTCAAAGCATTTCTCGATGTATCAAGAAGCAGTTATGGTTCCAATTGGTGATTGGGCCAAAGACCGTTTGGCGAGTTTAAGCGAAACAGACAAAACGCGCGACGAGTCAAAGGCTGGTAGCGGCTTCGGGAAGAATGTTTCCAACTGGCTTGGCCGTGACAAGGTTTATCCCACCAACGTGATTTACATGGCTACTGAGTGTAGCAATAAAAATCACAGTGCGGCTTTTCCGGTGGATTTGCCCGCCTGGTTCATAAAACTTTTTACCAAACCAGGCGATGTAATCTTAGACCCTTTCATCGGTTCTGGCTCGACAGCAATTGCGGCAATTCAATTAGGGCGAAATTACGTTGGTATTGATGTAAATCAAGAGTATGCTGATTCAGCGCGCAGCCGTGTGTCCGAGCGCCAAATCCAATTGTCTATTGTGGCTGAAGATAAAGCAGAGTATCCAACATCAAGAATCCTAGTCTCAACATTGGAGTCCCCGTGAACTTTACCAAACTCTGTGTTCTTGGCCTCGGCTACATTGGCCTGCCAACCGCCTCCACCTTCGCCACGCACGGCCTCCAAGTCGTTGGCGTGGACGTCAACGCGCGCGTCCTCGAAACCCTGCGCAACGGCGGTCTCCACATCCATGAGCCTGGCCTGCGCACGGTCGTGGAAGCGGCCGTCAAATCCGGCAACCTGACGGTCTCCGAGAAACCCGAAGAAGCGGATGCCTTCATCATCGCCGTGCCGACTCCGTTCTACGATAACAAAACTGGCGAATACAATGGCCAGAAGTACAAACTGGCCGACATGCGCGCCGTCACCTCCGCCAGCGAAGCCATCCTCCCGTACCTGCGCAAGGGCAACCTGGTGGTACTGGAATCCACCTCGCCGCCGCGCACGACCGTGGATTTGGTCGCGCCCATCCTGGGGAGATCCGGGCTGAAGGCGGGCGTGGATTTCTACCTGGTCTATTCTCCGGAACGCGTCCTGCCCGGCCAGATCCTGCGCGAGCTGATCGAGAACGCGCGCGTCATCGGCGGGATCACGCCCGAATCGGCGCAGGTGGGGCGCGATCTGTATGCCATCTTCGTCAAAGGAGAGATCATCCAGACGGATGCAACCACCGCCGAGATGGTCAAATTGATGGAGAACACATACCGGGATGTCAACATTGCCATCGCCAACGAATTTGCCCGTCTGGCCGAGCGCTTCGGCGTGGATGTGTGGGAAGCCATCGGCCTCGCCAACCGCCACCCGCGCGTCAAGATACTCAGCCCCGGGCCGGGCGTGGGCGGTCACTGCATCGGCGTGGACCCGTGGTTCCTGGTCGAGGCCGCGCCGGATATTACCCCACTCATCTACAAGGCGCGCAATGTCAACGATGCCCAGCCGCATTTTGTGCTGGATTTGGTCAAGCGTGCGCTCGGTGGCCTGAAAGGAAAGAAGATCGCCGCTCTCGGCCTTTCCTACAAGCCGGATGTGGACGACCTGCGCGAAAGCCCGGCGGTGGAGGTCGTTCACCTGCTCCAGAAGGAAGGCGCGCTTGTCGAAGCCTTCGAACCCTTCAAACCGGATGCCGATTTGCCCGGCATAACGGTGGTCTCGAGCCTCGAAACGGCCCTGAAAGACGCGGATGCGGTATTGCTGCTGGTCAACCACAGCGGGCTGCGCGCCCTGACGCCTGAAAAGTTAGCATCTCTGACCCCTGCCCGTGTTTTGATTGATACTGTAAATGGCTGGGCGGGCAAGGATTGGCAGGCGGCAGGATTCGGTATCTATCGTTTATGAAAATCCTCTCTGTTTTCGGAACCCGCCCGGAAGCCGTTAAAATGGCCCCGGTTGTGCAGCAACTAAAACGCACGCCGGGCGTGGACTCGCGCGTCTGTGTCACTGCCCAACACCGCCAGATGCTCGACCAGGTGCTTGGCCTGTTCGACATCCAGCCGGATATTGACCTCGACTTGATGCGCGAGAACCAATCG
>JBDRTP010000092.1:0-4805 GCA_043823965.1 Chloroflexota bacterium | reverse complement strand
GGCGCGGATAGCCTCGTCAACCAGCCGCTCGGGCACATCTGGGTCGGCCACGTCGCCGGCCAGGCCGATGATTTTCACGGCGGTCTCCTGATGGATGGCCTTTGCCGCTGCAGCGATCTTCTCCGCCTCGCGGCTGTTGATCGCCACGCGGCAGCCCTCACGCGCCAGGCCAAGAGCGACAGCGTAGCCGAGGCCGCGCGAGGAACCGCTGACCAGGGCGTATTTATCTTTGAGTTGTAAATCCATGGGAATCTCCTTTACCGTTTCGAATAGTTCTACTGGTTTCTCTAGCTCTTCTTACTTTGACATTATGTCATATCTAGGCTAAACTGTGTGAAATATCAAGGGCCAATAAGATAGGTTCTCAAGAGGCTGGTATGAACAGTGGTCAATGGTTTGCAATAGGCTTGAGCGTTCTTATCTTGCTCTGGTTCCTCGTTGGGGCAATGATCAACCGGCGGCGCGGCCATCTGACATACGACTGGCTGGTGAAGGGTCTAAGCCTATTCGGAAAGGTAGAACCGCTTCGCCGCGACAAGCTCCTGCAAGCTGCCGCGCACCTGCGTGTGGACAAACTAACCGAGCCTTTTCGCAGGATGGAGGTGATCTATACCCTGGAACCGCGCGAGAATTTACCCTTGTGGTTGTATGGCCGTCTCAGTGGACGGCGGGACGCGTTTTTCCTGCGAGCGGACTTGAAATCCGCTCCCGTTCAGGATGTCGAGGCGGGTCGTAAAAATGACCGCGCCTTCGCTACCTTCCTGGCCGGTCAGCTAAAAGAGCCGTATGCCTCCCAAACCTTGCCGGGGCGTCTGGAAGTTGCCTGGCGCGGCAAGAAGGACAAAGAAGACCTGAAACAGATATCGGCTTTCCTGGAAAAATATGAGGCAGCCATACTACGTTTCTCGTTACACCGCACCGCACCACACCTGACGTTGAAAGTAGAACTACCACCTCTGCAAAGCGGCGAAGCAGCAGAATTTCTACAAGATTTGCAGGAGGTTCTGGTGTAAAAAACGGGCAGGTTGAACCTGCCCATTTTATTTACCTGGCGAAGAGCAAGTTTGCCGTTCGTTCGAGCATTTCCACGCCGCGCACTTCGGTCTCGAAGAGCGGCAGGATGGCACGCACCTGGCCGTCGAATTCCTTCCAGATGGTCGCCATGTGCTCGTCCTGCATGGCGACGCGGTTCTTGACGAAGTCGGGTGTGTCTTTCTTGACGCTGTTCTTGTCAATCAGCATGTTGACGATCACGCCGCCGACAGGGATGTTGAATTCGCTGAACCAGCCAATGAAGCGAGTGATGACCGCAATCGGCAGGGCCTCGGGCAGGGTGATGAAGAAGAACGAGGTCAGGCTGGCGTCGGTGAGCAGGGTCTTGGCGCGGCTCATACGCTCACGTAAATTGAGCAGGTAATCCATTAGTGGGTCTTTCTCCTGCTTTTTCTTACTGTAGGATAACAGATCCTTCAGACTCTTGGCCTCTTCACGACTCTGAACCATTTTGTTGACCCACATCGCATACACGCTGGTCATGCCCAGCAAACGGCGGGCGTTGGCGGTCGGGGCGGTATCGAAGACATAGGCCTCGTACTCGTCGTCGAACATCAGATCGATCATGTTCTCGAACATGGCCGATTCCTCGAAGGACGGGTTCATGGTGGCCGATTCGACAAACTCGTCCGCTTTGGTCTTGATGTCAGCGTATTTGAGGAACCACTCGATTTTTTCGCGGATTTCCTTCTTGGATTTCTCGATCGTATCGTGCGTATCAATCTCGTAGGCCGTCAGATTAGGAACGCCCTCGACAGGAGTTTGCTTACCGAAGACATTCTGTCCGAGCAGGCTGCTCAGCGAGTGGACCGGGTTGGTTGAGGCCAGCAGGGTCTTCTTGCCCTGTTGGGCGGCCCAAATAGCCGCCGCGCCGGCCATCACGGTCTTACCCACACCGCCTTTCCCACCGAAAAAGAGGTACTTCAGCTTCGGTCTTTGGGCCATGTATTGTTGCATAGGTGTCTCGATCATCACTTACCTCCAAACATAACATCTGCCATGCGTTCAATCATGGGCAGGCCGGTGATGTCGCGCTCGAATTCGGGGATGCGCGCCAGCACTTCGCCGGAGAAGACCTGGTCAATTTCTTTCAGGTAGGTCGTCTGCATCTCCATGCGGTTGCGCAGGTAGGCGGGGATATTCTGACCCGCCAGTTCCGCGGGGATGACGCGGTTGACGATGTAGCCAGCCAGCGGCACGTCAAATTTGGCAAACAGGCCGGCGGCTTTCTTCGTATCCAGGATGATCATTTTCTCAGGCACGACCACGAAGAAAAAGGCGGTCTTTTTCTTGTCGGTCAGAATGCCGGATGAAGTATTGATACGATGCTTGATAAATTGCAGTTCCTTGAGGATCATATCCTCTTCGCTTTCCTTCTTGCGCTGCATGACCGACGCAACCTGCGAGTACTCGTCCATCTCCTCGCGCAGTTTGGTGATCTTATCAATCCACTCGTCGTAGACCGAGGCCATGCTCAAGTAGTAGAGGGCGTGGCCCAACGGCACAAGGTCGTAGATGTAATAGTCGTAGTTGCCGCTGCCGACAATGTCCACCACTTCGTCGAAAATAGCGCTCTCTTCCATGGCCGGTTCAGCCGCCGCGGCCTGGATGTAATTCTCGATCTCCTCGGGGATCTCGGGCAGGCCGTACATGTCGCGGATCTTCTGGCGGATTTCCTCCTGGTATTCCTTGATGCGCCGGTCGGCGTCAATTTCCTGGGCGTACAGATTGGGCATGATCTCGACCGGCCCTTTGCCGAAGATGTCGCGTTTGAAAATATCGGAGAGGCTGGCCTGCGGGTCAACGGAAAAGACCAGCACTTTGTAGCCCTGCTTTGCCAGCCAGTAGGCCGTGGCGGCACTGAATGTAGTCTTGCCCAGCCCGCCCTTGCCGCCAAACATGATGTAGCGGCGGTCGGGGTTCTGTTCGAATGTAGTCTTGAGTGACATGGATACTCCTTGTGGTTTATCGCGTATGGCTTATCGCGTATTGCTTATGGCGTATCGCTATCCGCGATATGCGATAAGCAATACGCGAATCTACGCCAACGCGTCCGTCAAATCCCGCTCGCGCAACATGCGCCGCTTCCAGGTACTGATCTGGGGCACCACGTAGGGCAGCAGGCGCAGGCTGTAATACGGCGGCAGGATGGGGATACCCAGCAGGTCGCCCATCGTGATGAGGATGAACAAGTGCTCCATGCTGCCGCGCGTCTTGAGCGCAAAGCGGGCCATGTCATGGCCGGCCATGCCATATAAAACGCTCTTCAATCCATCGAAAAAACCTGGTTTTTTCTCTTCGTCTGCCATACTAGACTCCTTTTCTGAATTTGAGG
This sequence comes from Chloroflexota bacterium, assembly GCA_043823965.1. Taxonomy (GTDB): domain Bacteria; phylum Chloroflexota; class Anaerolineae; order Anaerolineales; family Villigracilaceae; genus CG2-30-58-95. The sequence continues at coordinate 1,417 of JBDRTP010000092.1, read as the reverse complement.
TATCCTCTCAAAAATCAGGGGAAGCGGGGGTGTGGAAAAACGGGCGAAGCCCATTTTTCCACACCCCCCCACCCCATCTTAGAGAAGATACAACTTGAGATTCTATCCCTGAAAATTTCAGGTTATCTACTGGTCACACAAGTCGGTCAAGTCGCGTTCGCGCAACATGCTGCGCTTCCAGCCCATGAAGTTGGGCATGGCATAAGGCAGCAAGCGCAGGCTGTAATAGGGCGGCAGAACAGGGATGCCGAGAATATCGCCGAAAACAATCAGGATGAATAAATGCTCGAGGTGCGAACGTTCCTTGTGAAGGTCACGCACCATCTCATAAACGGTCGCGCCATAGATCATCTGGCCGATCGTCCGGGTCAATTGAAGCAGGCGGCGTCCCAGCGACTTGAAAATATCTCTGATTGTCAAATGCTCTCTCCTGTGTTTACCGTTTAGATTTTACCACGTGGCGGATCGCGTATGGCTTATCGCGTATCGCAATCAGCGATATGCGATCCGCGATACCCAATCACGCAAACGCGTCGGCCAGGTCCCGCTCGCGCAACATGCGCCGCTTCCAGGTGCTGATCTGGGGCACCACGTAGGGCACCAGGCGCAGGCTGTAATAGGGTGGCAGGATGGGGATACCCAGCAGGTCGCCCATTGTGATGAGGATGAACAATTGCTCCATGCTGCCGCGCGTCTTGAGCGCGAAGCAGGCTATATCGTGGCCGGCCATGCCATACAAGAAGCTCTTGATTCCATCGAAAAATCCTGATTTTTTCTCTTCATCAGACATTGTAAACTCCTTTGATTTTGTGTCTGGGATTCAGGTTATTTCCTGATCACATAAATCTGTCAAGTCGCGTTCGCGCAACATGCTGCGCTTCCAGCCCATGAAGTTGGGCATGGCATAAGGCAGCAAACGCAGGGTGTAATAGGGCGGCAGAACGGGGATGCCAAAATATCACCGAAAACAATCAGGATGAATAAATGCTCGAGGTGCGAACGTTCCTTGTGAAGGTCACGCACCATCTCATAAACGGTCGCGCCATAGATCATCAGGCCGCTCGCAGCTAAAAACTCGCGTAGGGAATGTTTCAAGCCCCTTGGATCGCATAACTTGTTCCAGCAGAGCGGCATCCAACCCGGTCACTTTTTCGTGTCCGTTTACCACAAACGTTGGATAGCGGCGCACGCCGTAGCGGATGGACTTGAACATCCCCTGGAGCGAGCGCGGGTCCCAGATACGGATGAGGATGTTCTCGCCGTGACGCGCCGCCATCTCGAGGACCAGGTCGGAGAGGCGTTGAAAGTCCTCCTGCCAATCCGGTGGATACTCCTCCAGCCCACGCGCATACGGGGCTTTGCCCATGTTGGCGCGCGCCATCATGGCCTCACACGTGAGACAAATCCCCCAGCCCTC
>JBDRTP010000091.1:0-2476 GCA_043823965.1 Chloroflexota bacterium | reverse complement strand
TCTACACAGGGGAGATCCTCCGGGATGGGCGGTGTGGGCGATAATCCTTGTTTGCCGAGCAGGTGCTGCGCAGATGTGACAGTCTTGGTTACCATTACAATGTTCTCCTCAATGCAAGTACTATTTACCTTCTAAAAGTCTATTTATTTCATTCTGCAGCGCGTGCAAGTCATCCAGGCGCAAGTAGACAATCGCATAGCGGATGTAAGCGATCTGGTCTAGTTCTTTCAGGCCGTTGATGGTCAGGTCGCCGACAATGCGCGAGGACACCTCAGCCTTGCCCATTTTTTGAAGCTCCGATTCCACGCCTCCCACCAGACGTTCGATATCCGCGGCGGAGACTGGACGTTTTGCGCAGGCAATCCGGATACCGCGCTCGAGCTTGTCGGGGTCGAATTCCTCGCGCGTCCCGTCTTGCTTGACGATCAGCGGCGTCGCCAGAATCGGGCGCTCAAAGCTGCTGAAGCGTTGTTTGCAACGCTTACATTCCCTGCGACGACGGATACCGCCGTGACTATCGTGAGTCGTATCAATGACCTTCGAATCACTGTGCTGGCAATATGGGCAACGCATAGGTTATCTCTCCGCCGAAGGCCTACTCGGTGATAAATAGAACAATTGTAGCCGCCATATATAGTGCTTTTAACACTAAAACCCCCTACATATGGGACAACATGGACGATTTTAACATATTTGGATTGTCAGCACAAGGGGGTTATAAGCTGATTTTCCTTAACAAATCACATTATCGGTCAAGAATTCCATAACCAGCCGGTTGAATAGCTGTGCATGACACTGGTGCGGTACGTGCCCGCAAACTGGAATGGCTTTGCCGCGCGCATTCGGTAAGGTGCGCACCAGTTCGGAAAATGATCCGGGAGCGAGGGACTGGTCGCGTTCGCCCCAGAGGACGAGCGCCGGCATCGTCACGCGCGGCAGGTCAGGGGTCAGATCACGCAGCGTGCGCGGGATGTTGTAAATGCCCGCAGCCGCGCGCTTGTAATCCAGCGCGGTCTGTATCCGCACGGATTCGGGCAATGTATGCATGCCATCCTCCCCGCCGCCAAAGCGCAGGCTGGTCACATCGATGACGATGCGGAACAACCAGTAGGGTGTGCGTTCGATGATGGACGTGTTGAGTAAGGGACGCTTGAAGACCAGTTGCAGAATGGGCGATAACTGGCGCACGCTGTAAAATGGATTGACGAGAATCAGAGCGCGCACGCGCTCGGGAAAACGCAAGGCGTAAAGCAGAGCCAGGTAACCGCCCAGTGAGTGGCCGATCAGAATCAACGATTCGGACAGATTCAGCGAGTCAATCCACCCCGCCAGGTGATCGTAGACACCCTGGGCGGTGTAGGCTTCCAGGCGGGATGGTTTGGCGCTTTCGCCATGACCGAGCAGGTCGAGTGCACAGGCCTGGTAGCCGGCCGCGGCCAGCTCAGGCGCCAGGAAATCCCAGTCGTGGAGCGAGGCGGCCAGGCCATGGATCATTAGCGCCGGTGTGCCTTTTCCCTCACGGATGTAATTCACCGCAGAGAGCGCGGAGTCCGCAGAGATATCTGAAGATTCTCGGCGGTTAAGATCTTTAATCTGTGCGGGACTGCTCATAGCGTTTGGCTAACTCGCGGCGCAAGACTTTTCCGATAAATGTGCGCGGGAAATCGTCAGAGAAGATGACCAGGCGTGGTACCAGTTCTTTTGGCAGGCGGCGCTGACAGTATGCGATCAACGATTCGGCGGTCGGATGCTCGCGTTGAGCGATGACGAAGGCGATTGGCTGTCCGGCCACGGCCACCACGGCTGCTTCCTTGACCTGCGGCACTTCGTAGAGCACCTCTTCCACATCGCGCGGGAAGGCTGGTTTGCCGGGTTTGGTGGGATACCACATCTCGGCCTTGCGGGCGATGATGCGGAAGTAACCATCCGCATCCATTTGCGCCACGTCGCCGGTCAGCAGCCAGCCGTCGCCGGTCAGGGAACGGGCTGTGGCTTCGGGGTTTTTCCAATAGCCGAGCATGACTTGTGGGCCGCGCACCGCCAGCTCGCCGATCTGCCCGACCGGCACTTCCTTGCGACCACGCACCAGGTCCACAACGCAGGCTTCGGTGGAGGGGAGCGGGATGCCGATGCTGCCCACCTTGCGCATCCCGTTCAGCGGGTTGGCGTGTGTGACCGGCGAGGCCTCGGTCAGGCCGTAACCTTCCACCAGCCGGCCGCGGGTCAGCTTTTCGAAGGCCTCCTGCACCTTCACCGGCAGCGGCGCAGAGCCGCTGATGCAGGCTTTGATCGAACCGATGCCGTATTTCCGCACGCCGCGGAAGTTGTTAATGGCGACATACATATTCGGCACACCGGGGAAGATTGTCGGGCGATAACGCTTGACGGTCCTCAGCACGTCCAGTACCTGGAACTGCGCTTTGAGAACCAGCATGGCGCCGAAGGCAACCGGCACGTTGAGCGCAGTCGTCAGGCC
>JBDRTP010000090.1:0-7436 GCA_043823965.1 Chloroflexota bacterium | reverse complement strand
GTGGGTCAACCTGGTCACCGACGGCCTGCCGGGGCTGGCGCTGGCCGTGGAGCCTGCCGAACGGGACACCATGCGCCGCCCGCCATACCACCCGAAGGAAAATATCTTCGGGCGCGGCATGGGCCGCCATATTCTCTGGGTCGGCCTGTTGATGGGCCTGGTCTCTCTGGCAATGGGCTACTGGGCCTGGAGCACTGGACATCCCGGCTGGCAGACGATGGTCTTCACCACTCTGACGCTTTCCCAGATGGGACACGCCCTGGCCATCCGCTCCGGGCGGGATTCGCTGTTCCAGGTCGGCCTGTTGTCCAATAAGCCGCTCCTGGGCGCGGTGCTGCTGACCTTTATCCTGCAGCTGGCAGTTGTGTACCTGCCATTCATGCAGGAAATTTTCAAGACCATCAGCCTGCCGCCTGGCGACCTGGCCGTCAGCCTGCTCTTGAGCACGGTCGTTTTCTGGGGCGTGGAACTGGAAAAATGGTGGCTGCGCCGTCGCGCGGCCTGAATTGAGACACATGCGCGGAGCCGCGCCAGCCATAAACCCTGCCGGAGCCTACATGCCCGAACCGGTCGTGGTATACTCAGTAAGTATTAAAACTGACGTTTTTTGCCCGACCGGTCGCCGAAAAAACATATGATATACTCCTTAACGAGTATAGCTGTCCCCCCCCGCAGCGCCAGACCGGCCCGGGCGCCTGGAAAAGTGTCACAAGACAAGAGATAAGATAAGGAGCAAACAATGAGACGAGCAAATGTACCGAACGAACCCGGCTTGAGTGATTTCCTCAATCTGGAGTGGATACCCAAGACTCTGCGCCCACGCCTGATCTGGGTCTTGGCAATTGGCGTGGTGGGCCTGTGGCTGCTCTCGGGCTTCTACATGGTCGGGCCGGGCGAGCGGGGCATTGTGCTCACGTTCGGCCGGTTGACGGCGCAGAGCGAACCCGGGCTGCATTACCGCCTGCCGGCGCCCATCCAATCTCGCTTCGTCGTTGACACGGCGCGCGTGCGCACCGCCGAGATCGGCTACCGCACCGAGGCCGGCGACCAGAGCGTGGTGCTTGAAGAGGCGCAGATGCTCACCGGCGACGAGAACATGGTCGTGGTGCAGCTATTCATCCAATACCTGGTGCAGGAACCGGTGGCGTATCTCTTCCACGTGCGCGACGCGGAAGCCGTGCTCAAGGCCTCGGCCGAGATCGCGCTGCGCTCCGCCGTCGGGCAGAACACGATTGACTTCACTATGACTGAGGGGCGGGTGCAGGCACAGGATCAGGTCAAGACGCGCCTGCAGGAATTGCTCGACCAGTATCAAACCGGCCTGCTGGTCACCGAGGCCCGGCTGCTGGCCGTGGACCCGCCGAGCGACGTGCGCGACGCCTTCCACGACGTCGTGCGCGCTTTCGAAGACCGGGAGCGGCTGGTCAAGGAAGCCGAGGGCTACGCCGAACAGGTGGTGCCGGCGGCGCGCGGCGAGGCCGCCCAGATGGTGCTGGAGGCCGAAGCCTACCGCGAACAGCGGCTGATCCGGGCCGAGGGCGACGCCGCCCGCTTCCTGGCGCTGCTGGCCGAATACCTCAAGGCCCCGGAAGTGTTGCGCGAGCGGCTGTACCTCGAAAGCATCGAACGGATTCTGGCCGGCGCGGACATCTTCGTGTTGGAAACGGGCAGCGGCGGAGTCTTGCCGTTCTTGCCCCTGACCGATCTGGCCCCGCCGGCCGCGCCGGTGATCGTTCCTACCGAACCGGCCCCGGCCCCGTAAAGGTCAATCAGCAAGTTAAGGAGCAAACCCATGAAGAAACTCATTGTCATCGGCATATTGGCCGTGTTGGTCTTCACCGCCTTTCAGTCGATGTATGTCGTCGGCGAGTGGCAGCAAGGCCTGGTGTTCCAGTTTGGCGATCCGGTGCGGGTAGTGCGCGATCCGGGCCTGTACTTCAAGGCACCCCTCATCCAGGACCTGGTTCTGCTGGATAAGCGCGTCCTGGGCACCGAACCCCAGACCGCCGAGTACCTGACCCTGGACAAGAAACGGCTGCTGGTGGACCACGTCTCACGCTGGCAGATCACCGACCCACTGCTGTTCTACCGCACGGTAAACAGCGAGAGCGTAGCCATGGCCCGGCTGGATCAGGTTATCGCCGGCCGGCTGCGGGAGGAGATCGCCAACCATAACTTCATTGACATCGTGCGCGAGAAGCGCGAGGAGATCGTGGCGACTGTGACGGACGGCACGCAGGAGGCAGCCGCGTCGTTTGGCATCACGCTGCTGGACGTGCGCATTATGCGGATTGACCTGCCGAGAGAGGTGCAGGCCAGCGTCTTCGCCCGCATGCAGGCTGAGCGCAACCGGATCGCCAAGCGCTACCGGGCCGAGGGCGAGGAACGCGCACGGGAAATACGGGCGACGGCCGACAAAGAGCGCGAGATCATCCTGGCCACGGCGTATGGCGAGAGCCAGATCCTGCGGGGCGAAGGCGACGCGCAGGCCGCCCTGGTGACCGCGCAGGCCTTTGGTCAGGACCTGGAGTTCTACGCCCTGGTGCGGCGGCTGCAGGTGTACGAGGCGATCCTGGGCGAGGGATCAACCATCATCCTGCCGCCGGACTCAGACCTGCTGCGCTACCTGGAGTCGCCGGTGTTTGTCGCGCCGGTGAAATAGTGACGGATGGTGACTGAGTGCTGGTCACCGCTGGGAACGGCCAGGCGAAACATAGCAAATGAACAATGCCACCCAAAGTGAGCCGCCGCCTGTGCGTCCATCCGCAATCCCCCGAACCTGAGATCATCGCCCAGGCCGCCGCTGAAATCCAACGCGGCGGCCTGGTCGCCTTTCCCACCGAGACGGTCTATGGCCTGGGCGCCAATGCCCTGGATGCCGCAGCCGTGGCGCGCATCTTCGAAGCCAAAAGCCGCCCGGAGGAAGTCAAACCCCCGGCGTGACGGAAAGCCCCGACCGCACGCGCGGCCCAACGCAAGCGAAAGTAACGGTCTCCTTGCCGCGCTCGGCTTCAATCGTCAGGTCGGCGATAAGCGAGAGATAGGCGGTGCCGGCCATGAACATGCCTACACCCATCGTCAGGAACAGCCCCAGCCCGACGAGCGCCGAGAGCGCGCTGGCGGCGGGCCGCTGAATGAAATCATCAGGATAGTCTTGAAGGGAGAAATCTGAAATGAAACTGGATAAACGCACTCTGCTCATCGGGATCATCGTGCTTATCATCTTCGGTGTTCCAATGGCCACCGGTCTGCTGACCGATTGGTGGTGGTTCGAGAGCCTGGGTTTCGAGGAGGTCTTCCTCACCCGCCTCGGCGTGCAGATAACACTCTTCGCAGCGGGCGGCATCCTGTTCGCCGTTTCCTTTGGCGGCAACGCGCTGTTGGCGCGACGCCTGGCGCGCCGCGCTGGCTGGATGCGCGGTCCCCCGGCGCACCCGCAGGCGCAGGCCTGGGAAGCCATGTTCTGGACGTTGCTGGTCGGGGCCGGGTTGTATCTTGGCTGGCAAATGACCGGCTCCGTTACCGGAGCATGGGAGACCCTCCTGCGGTTTCTCAATGCCGTCTCCTTCGGCGCAGTCGACCCGCTCTTCGGGCGCGATGTGGGCTGGTATGTCTTCCAGCTGCCGCTGTATCGCCTGGCTCAAGGGTGGCTGTTTGGCCTGCTGGCGCTCTCGTTGCTGGCTGCCGGTGTCGTTTACCTCACACGGGTCTTTCTGGCCCCGGCAGCCATCTATGCCGCGAGGATGAGCGAACGGCACCTGGTGGAAGCGGAGGCGGAAGGGGAACCGCCGTCGACAATTGAATTTCCCGCCATTGTCCGGCCGCCCGTCACCCGCGCCATCAAACTCCACCTCTCCCTGTTGGGTGCGGCGCTGGCGCTGCTGGTGGCCTGGGGCCATCAACTCGGCATCGCCGAGATGGTCTTCTCCACAGGCGGCGCGGCCTACGGCGCGGGCTACGCCGACGCGCATGCGCGCTGGCCGGCGCTCAACCTGATGACCGGGCTGGCTGTGCTGGCCACGCTGACGCTGCTCGCCGGGGTTCCGCGGCGGGACTGGAAACTTTCGCTGAGCGGCTTCGGACTGTGGCTGGTCGCAGCCGTGCTGGCCGGTTTCCTGTACCCGGCGGTCGTCCAACGCCTGATCGTGCAACCGGCCGAACTCGACCGCGAGCGGCCGTTCATCGAACACAACATCCGCCTGACGCGCCTGGCCTACGGGCTGGACCGCATTCAGGAAGTGTCCCTGCCGGGCGAGGAGATGGTCACGCCCGAAGAAATCGCCGCCAACCCCGACGCGCTCCGCAACATCCGCCTGTGGGACCCCGAGCCGTTGCTGGCGACCTACAACCAGATTCAGAGCATCCGCCTGTATTACGAGTTCGTCGGCGTGGACGTGGATCGCTACACCATTGACGGCCAATACCGGCAGGTGATGCTCAGCGCGCGCGAACTGTCGCCCGAGCGCCTTCCGGCCGAAGCCCAGACGTGGGTCAACCGCCGCTTGCAGTTCACCCACGGCTACGGCGTGGCGATGAGCCCGGTGAACGAACTCACCCCCGAGGGCCTGCCGACTTTCCTGCTGCAGGACGTGCCACCCAAAGGCGCATTAAGCGTCACGCGCCCCGAAATCTACTTCGGTGAAAAGACCAGTGAATACGTCGTCGTCCGCACCGGCACACCCGAATTCGACTACCCCAAAGGCAACGAGAACGTATACGCCAGTTACGCGGGTAACGTGGGCGTGAGTCTGGGCGACTTCTTCCGCCGCCTGGTCTTCGCCATCCGCTTCGGCGACCTGAACATCCTGATCTCGGACGCCATCGAGCCGCGCAGCCTGATCCTCTATTATCGCAACGTCGCCGAGCGGGTGCAAAAACTGGCGCCGTTCCTCCTGCTCGACCGCGATCCCTATCTGGTGGCGGCCGACGGCGCGTTGTATTGGATCGCCGACGCCTACACCCACACCGACCGCTATCCGTATTCGCAGCCGTACCGTGATGAGGCGAATCGCACGTACAATTACCTCCGCAACAGCGTCAAGGCCGTGGTCAACGCCTACGACGGCTCGGTGACGCTGTACGTGGCCGACCCGGACGATCCGATCCTGCGCGTCTGGATGCGCGTCTTCCCCGGCCTCTTCCGCCCGCTGGACGAGATGCCCGCTTCGCTCCGCCCGCATTTGCGCTACCCGCAAGACCTGTTCGCGGCGCAGGCGGATCTGTACGCCACCTACCACATGCAGGACCCGCGCGTCTTCTACAACAAAGAAGACCTGTGGGCCGTGCCGAACGAAATCTATCTCAAAGACACCGTGCCGATGGCGCCGTACTACATCATCATGCGCCTGCCCGGCGAGGCCGAGGCCGAATACGTCCTCATCCGCCCCTACACCCCGCCGGACAAGAACAACATGATCACCTGGCTGGCGGCCCGCTCCGACGGCGAACACTACGGCAAACTGCTGGCCCTGCGCTATCCCAAAGATAAACTGGTCTTCGGCCCCATGCAGGTCGAAGCGCGCATTGACCAGGACCCGGTCATCAGCGAACAGCTGACGTTGTGGGATCAGGCCGGCTCGCAGGTGCTGCGCGGCAATATGATCGTCATCCCCATCGGCGCCTCCAACCTGTACGTCGAGCCGCTCTACTTGCAGGCCGCCGAGAGCCGCCTGCCGGAAATGAAGCGCGTTATCCTGATCAGCGGCAACCGCGTGGTGATGCATCCCTCGGTGGAAGCCAGCCTGACGGCGCTGCTGGGCGAGACGGTGGCCGTGACTCCGCCGCCGGAGGCCGCGTCGCCCGGCGAGGCCGCGCCCCCCGGCGCGAACGAGGCCATCCTGAATCTGCTGGCCGAGCTCGAAGCGCGCCATGCGCGGCTGGCGGAAGAGCTGGCCGCGCTGGAGGCCGACTTGACCCGCCTGCGCGAATTGCTGGGCGCGCCCGGCCAGCCGTGAGCGTTCGGGCCGCACGTGGCTGCTTCGCGAAGGCTCATCCGACCCAAATGAAAAGGTAAGTGATCACAATGCGCCGGCGAGATGTCGGTTTGATCAGCAGCACCCTGCTGCTGCCGGCGGCCGTCTTTCTGGCCGCTACCGGCCTGGTGTCCGACTTCATGGACCTCAACGAGTTTGTCTACCACAAATACACTGGTTTTCTCTCGGTCGGGCTGGTGGCCTTGCACGTCTACGTACACTGGCCACAGTTGACGGCCTTTTGGAAAAGAAAAATTACAAGAAAAGCACAGGCAAGTGCGGGCCCCGTTCCTTCTCGGCGCTCGCCGGCCTCTGATCAACCGGCTCCCAGACCGAAGACGGATCACCAGGGCGGAGGCCAGTGGCCGGCGCAGATGACCCGCCGCGACGTGCTGCAACTGGCCGGGGCCGGGGTGGCGGGTTTGCTCCTCGGCTGGCTCATCCGGCAGCCCGACGAGGCCATTTCGGCTGCCGATCAAGACCTGGGCGAACTCTATCATCGCTGGAGCACGCCTGGCTACGCCGACGCCCTCAGTGCCATACTGAACTGGGGCCGCCAGCCGCCGCTGTACAAAGACTACGCCTGGGCCGAGCATGTTTCCCTGCCGCCGGTTGAATCGCCGCCGCTGACGCTGGCCGAAGCGGTGGCGCGGCGGCGCTCCCTGCGCGATTACGCCGCCCGTCCGCTGACGCTCGGTGAACTCTCGTGGCTGCTCTATGCTGCGAGCGGAATCACTGCGCCCGCCGGGTTGCGCGCCGCCCCCTCGGCCGGCGCCCAATTCCCGATCGAAACCTACGTGGTAGCGAATCGCATCGAAGGGCTGGCCTCCGGGCTGTACCACTACGCGGTGGCCAAGCACGCGCTGGAGCGGCTAAAGAGCGGCGATTTGCGCGCGGCGGTGATGCGGGCCGGGCTGGCACAGGAATTTCTGGCGCAGGCGGGCGTGGTGTTTGCGCTCACCGCCCTCTTCCAGCGGCTGCGCTGGCGCTATCGCGAGCGCACGTATCGCTACGCCTTGCTGGAGGCGGGGCACATCGGGCAGAACATCTATCTGGCCGCCGAGGCAGCCGGCTTGGGCGCGTGCGCCGTGGGCGCGTACTTTGACGACGATCTGAATCAACTGCTGGACGTGGACGGCGTGCGCGAGGCGACCCTGTACCTGCTGGCCGTCGGCCCACGCTAAGAGACACTTTTATGCCGGGGAACTGAACGATGAAGATCATTTGAATGGCCTGCATCATGATCACCCGCCGCCTGTGCGTCCATCCGCAATCCCCCGAACCTGAGATCATCGCCCAGGCCGCCGCCGAAATCCAACGCGGCGGCCTGGTCGCCTTTCCCACCGAGACGGTCTATGGCTTGGGCGCCAATGCCCTGGATGCCGCAGCCGTGGCGCGCATCTTCGAAGCCAAAGGCCGCCCGGCGGAAGACCCGCTCATCATTCACCTGGCCACGGCGGACGA
>JBDRTP010000089.1:0-4126 GCA_043823965.1 Chloroflexota bacterium | reverse complement strand
CGCGACGCCCTCGACGCCCGCTGGGTGTATTACTCGGTCAACCGCGCCGCACTGGATGAATTCATCGCCGCTTTCGGCGCGTTCTTTGACCCGGCGCGCATCCAGCCGCGCCGCCTGACGTGTGGCCCGCAAACGCGGCCCTCACCCCTGCCCCTCTCCCAAAGGGAGAGGGGATTTCTGGAGATTGAAAACTCATGAGCAATATCATCCCCCTGCTGAACACGCTGCCCACCTCGATTGCCCCGGCAGATGTCGAGATATTTGACCCGCCGATGTGCTGTCCCAGCGGGCTGTGCGGGCCGACCCTCGACCAGACCCTGCTGGATGTGAGCGAGATGATTTTAACCCTCCAGCGCGAGAACTTGCGCGTGGAGCGCTACCAGATGACCAGCCACCCGAATGCCTTCCTCGGCAACGCCGAGGTGATGAGCCTGGTGCGTGAGAAACAGATGAAAGTCCTGCCCATCACCATCGTGCGCGGAAAAATCGTAAAAGTTGGCGAATATCCGAGCATGGACGAAGTCCGCACAGCGTTGAATGGGGCGGCAAAATGACTCAATTCATCTTCTTCTCCGGCAAAGGCGGCGTTGGCAAGACCAGCATGGCCTGTACCCATGCCGTACGCTACGCCGATGCCGGTAAGCGGACGCTCATCATTACCACCGATCCGGCCTCCAACCTGTCGGATGTGTTCGAGCAGCCCATTGGTCATAAAATTACCCCGATTCAAGGCGCTCCCAACCTGTGGGCGATGGAGATCGACCCCGACCAGGCCACTCAAGAGTACATCGACCGGGCAATGGCGCCGATCCGAGCCGCTTTTCCCCCGCAGATGGTGCAGGTGATGGAAGAGCAGATGAGCGGCCCCTGCACTGCCGAAGTGGCAGCCTTTGACCGCTTCACGGATTTCCTGGATCTGCCCACCCAGAATGGTTCATCTTACGACGTTGTGATCTTCGACACCGCCCCTACCGGCCATACCCTGCGTTTGCTGGAGCTGCCGGCCGAATGGAGCCAATCGATCAATGCGGCCAGCGAAGGCAGTGGGCAGACCTGTATCGGCCCTGCGGCGGCCATCCAAGACGCCAAGCATAAATACGAGCGCGCCCTGGCGACGATGCGCGATACATCGCAAACCGCGTTTGTCTTTGTGTTGCACCCCGAAGCAACCGCCATCAAAGAGACCCTGCGTGCCACCGCCGAGCTGGGTAAATTGGATATTCACACCCACCGGTTGATCGTCAACGGTGTGATTCCCCCAGAAGAAAAGGCGAACCCGCTCTTCGCTGCCCGATCGGAGATGCAGGCCCGCTATCTGAAACAGATCGAGACCGAGCTGCCGCTGCCGGCGCAGCGTATGTTCCTGCTTCCAGGCGAGATCAAAAGCCTGGCGCGCCTGCGTGAAGTCGGCAGGATGTTCTTCGATGGCGCCCGTCCCGCGGGGGACTATGTCACCACGTTAAGCGCTGCCGCATTCACGGGCTCGCCGGCCGCGGAGGTGTTGGCGAAGATTACGCCCAACGGTCAGCGCCGCACGCTGTTCTTTGCCGGCAAGGGCGGGGTCGGAAAAACCGTCGTCTCCTGCCTGACAGCCGTGTGGCTGGCGCAGCAAGGATACAAGACCCTGCTGCTAACCACCGACCCGGCGGCTCACCTGGGTGACGTATTGGGCGCACCGGTAGGCGATTCGGCTACTCCGATCTCCGGCCAGCCCAACCTTTGGGCGGCAAAAATCGATCCCAAAGCCGCCGCCGAAACCTATAAGGCGCGCATCCTGAACGACGCCCGCCAGCGCGGACGCCCCGAAGAGGCCATCAAGGTGATGGCGGAGGAACTGGATTCGCCCTGCACCGAGGAGATGGCGGCCTTTGACCAGTTCATTGATTACGCTTCGCAGGCGGATTGGGAGGCGGTGGTGTTCGATACCGCCCCGACCGGCCACACCCTGCACTTGCTGGAACTGCCGATGGACTGGAGTAAACAAATTGACGTGAAGGTGTTTGCTTCGGTAGATGGCAGCGCCGCCGATGACGTGGCCAAACAGCGTTTTGGACAGGTGATAGAGATGATGCGCGACCCGGCGCAAAGCACGTTTGCGTTTGTAATGTATCCTGAGTCCACGCCCATTTTGGAAGCCTGGCGGGCGGCGCAGGAATTGGCGACGGTGGGCATTACGCCCGGGCTGGTGGTGGCGAATTTCGTTATCCCACTGGAGCAGGCCACCACGCCGTTCGTGCGTGCGCGGCGCGCCATGCAAGAAAAGTACCTGGTGGAAATCGCCGAGCGGTTTGCCACGCCGGTGCTGCAAATCCCATTGCTGGCGCAGGAGGTGAAGGGGCTGGAGATGCTGGCGGAACTGGGCGAACAGGTTTACGGCAATGGCTGGGTAAGCCGAGATGCGCATCGCAGCGCAGATGAGGTTCGGGTTGGATAAGAACGCCGTCCTCGTTTTTAAGCGATTCGGCATGGGCGATGCTCCAGAAGATCTGCAGCAGCTTCTCGCCAGTAAGTTTCTAGGCCTGATCAACGGTGCCAGCGCAATCCCTGGCAAAGTGCTGTTCTACACCGATGGCGTAAAACTGGCGTGTGAAGGCTCGCCTGTGCTCGACCAACTGCGGGCGCTGGAAGCCAAAGGCGTCGAACTCATTCTGTGCCAGACCTGCCTGGACTACTTCGGCCTGAGCGACCATGTGACCGTCGGAGTTGTCGGCGGCATGCCGGATATCATCGAGGCCATGCAAAAAGCCGGAAAGGTCATCAGCCTGTGAACGAAAAACGCAAAGTCTTATTCCTGTGTACCGGCAACTCGTGCCGTTCGCAGATGGCGGAGGCCATCGCCAACCACCGGCTGGGCGAGCGCTGGGAGGCCGTCTCTGCCGGGACCAAACCGGCCGGTTACGTCCACCCGAAGGCGCTGGCCGCGCTGGCCGAAATCGGGATTCAGCATACGGGTCACTCAAAGCTGGCGGATGAATTCCGGGGCGTGGACTTCGATCTGGTGGTCACGGTCTGCGATTCGGCCGCCGAGGAATGTCCTGTCTGGCTGGAAAAAGGCAGGCGTGTCCATCGCAATTTCCCCGATCCCGCCAAAGCCGAAGGCACGGACGATGAAATGATGCAGGTCTTTCGCTCCGTGCGTGATGACATCGAACGCGAAATCGTTGCAATACTCAAGAATCATTCGTAAAAAGACAACCGCGATGAAAATAGACTTACTTTACTTTGACGGCTGTCCGTCCTGGCAGGGCGGATTGGAAAATTTGACATAACTTAACCTGGAGACCCCCCATGACATCAGAAACCAGCACCACCAAACGGCTCTCTTTCCTCGACCGCTACCTGACCCTGTGGATTTTCCTGGCGATGGCAGTCGGCGTCGGCATCGGCTTCCTTTTCCCTGCTGCCGTGCAAACCTTCAACGCCGCCGTTTCGGTCGGGACGACCAACATTCCCATCGCCGTCGGCCTGATCCTGATGATGTACCCGCCGCTGGCAAAAGTCCGTTACGATGAACTGGGCGACGTCTTCCGCAACTGGAAGGTGCTCGGCCTGTCGCTGGTGCAGAACTGGGTCATCGGGCCAATCCTGATGTTCGCCCTGGCCATCCTCTTCCTGCGCGGCTACCCCGAATACATGACCGGGTTGATCCTGATCGGCCTGGCGCGCTGCATTGCCATGGTCATCGTCTGGAACGAACTGGCCAGAGGTGACAATGAATATGCCGCCGGGCTGGTGGCATTCAACAGCATCTTTCAAGTGCTGTTCTACAGCGTGTATGCCTACGTCTTTATCACCGTCCTGCCGACCTGGTTCGGCATGACAAGTAACATCGTGGACATCACCATCGGCGAGATTGCCAAGAGCGTGTTTATTTATCTGGGCATCCCGTTCATCGCCGGGTTCCTGACGCGCTTCTTCCTCGTCCGCGCCAAAGGCAAGGACTGGTATCAGAAGCAATTCGTCCCCAAGCTCAGCCCGCTGACGTTGAGTGCCCTGCTGTTCACCATCGTGGTCATGTTCTCACTCAAGGGCGACCTGATCGTGGAACTGCCGCTGGATGTGGTGCGCATCGCTGTCCCGCTGCTCATTTACTTCGTGGTCATGTTCCTGGTCAGTTTTTTCATGG
>JBDRTP010000088.1:0-5592 GCA_043823965.1 Chloroflexota bacterium | reverse complement strand
GCGTCCGCCTCCCATCATCCCGCCTCCAAAGCCAGAGCCGAAGGGTTGCGCTGGCGGCTGAGGTTCCTGGGCAAAGGCCACACCGGTGGCGAACACGCCAATGGCAACAGCCAGCAACAGGGCAACTAATAGGGTCTTTTTAATCGTACACACTCCTTTAAGTGAGATCTCCGTAGGGATTTATTTTGCTACCCCTAGCGGGTTATTCTGCCTAAAGGATACCCTACCCATGTAAAGATACCGTGAAGAAAAGAAAAAGATTGTCAAAAGAAAGAGAGCAATAAATAGGTGTGAATGTGCTATAATAGCACAAGATTTGGCATATCTTGTGCTACTTAAGGAGAATACCATGCTCCGAGCCATCCAAACCACAGATTTGCGGCGGCGCTCGCGTGAAATCCTCGACCGCGTGCGCTCCAAGAAAGAAGCGGTTATCATCCAGAACTACGCTACCCCGCAAGCCGTCATCAGTCCCTACGAAGATTCTGACGAGTTTTTAGCTTGGCGGTCAGCCAAAGAGAAGCGCGCCGTCTGGCTGGCCGAATTGCAGCGCATCGCCGAAGGCGTCACTGCCAGTGCTGCTCTGAGTGAGGAGAAAGCTCAATATCTGGTTGATGAAGCGGTGGATAAAACGCGGGGCGGATAATGCGCGTCATGCTGGATACCCATTTCTGGGTCAGTTATCTCATTTCCCGCCGCCCGCCGATTGCCGATGTGGTTGACATCCATCTGGCGCGCGGTGATTTCGAAGCCGTCACTTCACCGGTATTGCTGGAAGAATTGGAGCGGGTATTACAATATCCCAAACTCCAGCGCTATTACGACCCCGAAACCCGCCTGCGTTTTGTAGCCCTGGTCGCCGCGCTGAGCGAGTTGGTTGACCTGCCTGAAACCGTGCCCGCCATCTGCCGCCACCCGGCGGACGATTGGGTGATCGCCACGGCGGTGGCCGGGAACGCGGAGGTTATCGTGAGCGGCAACAAGCATTTGCTTGAATTGAAGCAAGCAGGAAAAGTTACCATCCTTTCGCCGAGGCAATTTGTAGAGCGGATTTCGAGCAGCCATCTCAATTGATACCAATTCGCACACTTTGTTATATAATCAGTTCATCAACACATAACCTTCACCAAAGGGGCTTTCCATGACCGACGGACATTGCTTCATCAGTTACTCAGTTGCAGACGCGCTGGACTTTGCTACCAAACTCGCCGATGAGTTGGAAGGTGGGCATCCGTACATAAACGTCTGGTTCGATAAGCGCGATCTGAAACCCGGTAAGGATTGGGACGATCAAATTCCTGCTGCGATTCGGGGGTGCAAATGTCTCGCATTTGTCTTGACGGAAGACAGTACGGCTGAAGGCTCCACTTGCAAAGACGAATGGACATGGGCGCTGAAGTACAAGAAACCAGTCATTCCCATTCGATTGCATACAAAAGCCGAATTGCCGTTCCGCTTGGGGAATCGTCAGTACATTGATTTTGTTTCCAATTTTGAAGCGGGGATTGCCAAACTTCGCAAACACTTTACTTACCTCGATTCAGCCGAAGGTCAACTTGAAGAACTCAAACATCGTTTGGCCGATGCCCAACGCGACTTGCGCCGCGCTAAAGAGGAAGACCAGCCGCGCATCAAGGCTGAGATCGAAGAATTGAACGAGCAGATCAAACGGCAGGAAGAGATCGTCAGGGATCCCAAAGCGGCGGAAGAGAAGACCGAGAAGAACATCCAGAGCGGACTCGAGCGCGAGCGCCAGCCTGAGAAACCCATCGCGGGGAAAGCTACGACGAAATTCATCAATCCGCCGCCCGGCATCGCGCCGACGTATTTCCAGGATCGCTATTTCGATGAACAGGAGATCGTAAAATTCCTCAATAACGACGCGCAATGCCTGCTGACCATCGTGGGACGCGCGGGCGTAGGAAAAACTGCAATGGTCTGTCGCCTGCTCAAAGGTCTGGAACGAGGCGTGCTCCCCGATGATCTCGGCGAGATGAAAGTGGACGGGATCGTCTATTTGAGCGAGACGGGCAGTCACAGGGTCAACTTCGCCAACGTCTTCGCGGATTTGAGCAAACTCCTGCCGAAGGAGACCAGCCGAGTCGCTGGAAGGGCTGTATAAAGACCCGCGCACATCCACAGGCGATAAAATGCGCGCCCTGTTGGATGCCTTCCCCAGCGGACGCGTGATCCTGCTGTTGGATAACTTCGAGAATTTGGTTGATTCTGAAAGCCTGAGCCTGCGCGACAGCAAATTGAGCGATGCGCTGAACGCCCTGCTGTGCGGACAGCACCATGCCGTAAAAGTGGTCATCACCACACGCATCGCGCCGCGCGACCTGGCGCTTTGCGAGCCAGGCAGGCAATATGCCCTGAGTTTGGACGAAGGACTCGAATCGCCTTACGCGGAAAACGTCCTGCGCGAAATGGACGCGGACGGACGCGTGGGACTCAAGACCGCGCCTGATGCCTTGCTGAACAAAGCCCGCGAAAAGACGCGCGGCTACCCGCGCGCTGGAAGCGTTGTATGCCATCCTGTCGGTTGACCGTTACACCACGCTCGAAGAACTGCTGGAGATCAAACTGCCCGATGAAGTGGTGCAGAAACTGGTGGGCGAAGCCTTCAACCGCCTTGACCCGAGCGCGCAAAAAGTGATGCAGGCGCTGGCAGTGTATAACCGACCCGTCAGCCCCGCCGCGATTGACTACCTGTTACAACCGCACTTGCCAAGCATTGACAGCGCGCTGGTGCTTAATCGTTTGGTGAACATGCACTTCGCCCGCCGCGAGGGAGGACGGTATTATTTACATCCTGCTGATAAGGAATATGCTTTCAGTATTATTCCTGAAAAAGATTTAACCACAAAGGACACAAAGAAAAAACAAGAGAATGTTTTGAAGTTACCTCCCTTACCTCCATTACCTCCCTTGCCATCTTCTTTTGAATCTTCGCGCTCTTTGCGTGCTTCGCGGTTCAATGCCTTTACCCAACACGACCTTCTCAACCGCGCCGCGGACTACTTCGCGCAAACCCGCAAGCCGCGCACGGAATGGAAAAAAACTGGATGACCTCACCGCGCAACTGGCGGAATTTGAATTGCGCTGTGCCGCAGGCGATTGCGATACAGCATGCAGTGTGTTGCGTGAGTTTGATTGTGATTACCTGCTCCTGTGGGGACATTATCGCTTGATGATTGATTTGCATGAGACTATTGAAGGAAAAATTCGTGACACAATTTTACAATTTAGTAATTTGAATGGATTGGGAATAGCATATGCGTTAATTGGATCAGTAAGAAAGGCTATCCCTTACTTAAATAAAGGTATGCTTGTCTCCCGCGAAGTTAAGGATCGTGACTGGGAAAGCATTTTTCTTGGTGGATTAGGGAATCGTTACTCGCAATTGGGCGACACGCGCAAAGCCATCGAATTCTATGAACAGGCATTGGTCATTGCCCGCGAGATTGGCAACCGCAGAATCGAAGGAAATCAAATCACCAATCTAGGAGAGAGATACGAAGAACTTGGAGACACCAATAAAGCGCTTGAATTTTACAAACAAGCGTTGGTTATCGACCGTGAAATAGGTGATAAAAGCGGCGAAGCAATTGATTGTGTAAACATCGCAAATTGTTGGTTGCTATTAGGCGAAACACTTAAAGCAATTGATCTATATCGTCAGGGAAAAAATATTGTTGATGACATAAGTTTTCCAGTTATGCAACAATCTGCTCGTCATAGATTAGCAGAGGCTTATCTTTTCCAAAATGATTTGGACAATGTTAAGTGGATAAGGAAATTTAGACACGAAAAAGGGCATAATTATGGTGCACTTTCAGGAGAAACTATGCCCAAGAAAACGCACTTCACCGCCAATCAGAAAGCCCAGATCGTTCTGGAAATGCTCCGCGAAGACAAAAGCGTCGCCCAGATTGCCTCCGAAAGCGGGATACATCCGAACCAATTGCACCGCTGGAAGAAGCAGGCCCTGGAGAACTTCCCGCAGTTGTTCGAGGATGATCGCAAAGGCGAGAAAGCCCGGGAAGCCGAACATGAACGGCAACTCAACCAATTGTACGCCGAGATTGGTCGTTTGAGCGCCCAGTTATCCTGGCTCAAAAAAAAATCTGGCCTCAACCCTGGGTAGAAAGGCTCGGCTGAACATGCTGGAACCTGGTCACCCGCAGGTGCCCCTCAAAGCACAAGCAGAACTCCTGGAAGTAAGTTACTCCAGCCTGTACTACCAACCTGTGCCGCCTTCGCCGCGCGAAGTTGCCATCAAACACCGCATTGACCGAATTTACACCGACCATCCGTTCTATGGTTCGCGGCGGATCACGGTAGTTTTGCGTCGGGAAATCCCTGTTTCGCGCCCGACTGTACAACGCTGCATGCGCGAAATGGGCATTTCCGGCATTGCGCCAGGCCCAAATACAAGCCAACCAGCCCCGCAACACCCGATTTACCCGTATTTGCTTCGCCATGTCACGGCCTCGTACCCCAACCATGTCTGGGGCATCGACATCACCTACATTCCCCTGAAAGCAGGCTGGTTGTATCTGGTCGCTGTCCTGGATTGGTTTTCAAGGTTCATCGTGAGCTGGCAGTTGAGCCAAACGCTCGAACTCGATTTCGTGCTGGCCGCCGTGGACGAAGCGCTCTGGCAAGCCACACCGCACATCTGGAACAGCGACCAGGGCAGTCACTTTACCAGCCCGCAATATCTCGACCGCTTGCTGGCCTCCCAGGTTCAGATCAGCATGAATGGGCGAGGACGCGCCAGGGACAACATCTTCACTGAGCGGCTGTGGCGCACCATCAAGTACGAGGAAGTCTATCTGCACGAGTATGCCAGCCCAAAGGAGGCTTATCGCAGTCTATCGCAATACATTACCTTCTACAACTACGAACGCCCGCACCAGGCGCTGGAGTACCAGACGCCCCGTACACCTGTGGTACACTCCGATGGGTCGAGCTTGTCGAGACCAACCTATCAGGTCCAAACCTTAACAAATCAGTACACCTTAAACTGACCCGTTTTCAACTCTAAAAAACCTTTACCACCTCAATGCCCGCGCCACTATCGAAGCCGCGCTTCAATATGATGTGCCGCAAAACAATTACAATGCAACTGCCTTGCACGGAATCATCGCCCTGCGGCAAGGGGAAAGGGAAACCGCGAAAGAGGCTTTTACCAAGTCCATCGCGCAGGCGGATGACATCCTTGCCAAGACACCCGATTATTTCGATGCGCTGGATGCGAAGGGGTTGGCGTCCTGCGGGTTGGCGCTAACCACAGGTGACAGTCATCTCAAAAATGACTGTCACCTTCAAGCCATCGAAACCTTCCGCACGGCGCGCAAAATCGCGCCACATGCGGGCGTGGTCAAGAGGGTGTTGCGGTTGTTCGATGAACTGGGCCAATGCGATGAGGAGGGAATTTTGGCGGAGGTCCGCAAGGCGGCGGAGGGTGTGAGGTACAATAGGAAAGAACCTCGGAGGTAAATATGGCAAGACACTATAACGGCAGTCAAAGGACCATCACGGCCACCGAATTGCGGCGCAACTTTAGTGTGGTCGTGCGCAGGCTTC
>JBDRTP010000087.1:0-3000 GCA_043823965.1 Chloroflexota bacterium | reverse complement strand
TAACCGGCTTTTTTGATCAAGCCCAAGACCAGATTGTGGACGATGGACAAAATGCGTCCAGCGGCACCTTTGGTCATCCGGGTCGCATCTTCATGGAAAGTGACATCTCGACGGTAGTGCAGTCCAGTTTCGATCAACCATCCTTGCCGTCTTACCGCAAGCACTTTCCCAGGTTGGGCTTGTTCCCTGGAGAGGCTAGTGATGCCGAATTCGACTTCACAACTGGTTTTGTAGGCTTGGCCCTGGCGCATCCAGCTGAACTTGCGCTCCAGCCGATACACCTGTCCAACCCCAGGCCAATCGAGGTAATCATTCAACATCTCGCTCGTTTGGATCGAACGGAACTCGATCCGCCCATGTCCGCAGTTGACTGTTTGGGCGCATTGAAAGTCGGTTTGGATCTTGCCAAATCCGGGTTTAGGTTGGTCAGACGCAAACACCCGCTGAATGTCCTGGTACAGGCGTTTCTGGTTTTCCTTGACCGGCCACAGATAGTCGCCGCCACAGCCAACAATGTAGGCAGATGTGGCGCGTTGGGTATGAATCGCATCGCCCGTGACGATTTTCCCGACCAATGGCACTCGTTCCAAGACCTTCGGCGCCACTACAATCTCGTTTTCTTCACTTTCCACGGCTTCCTGGGCCAAGACTTGCTGACTTTGCCCATCATATACGCTCAAAACATAGTCGCTGCGTTCTTGATCGGCAATCCGTGTACCCCGCAATGCCTTGCCATCCATCCCCAGCACCTCTCCCCTTTCATCCCCTTGCTGCTGATGGTACTCCTCCATCAGTCGCTCAAACTCGGCTTCGCTGATAACGTCTTGGAACACCCGCCGGTACGTGTTGTGATGTGGCATCCAGTTATGACGCAACTTCAACAGAGCCGCCAATTCGTCGGCATGGTTCTTCGCCCAATCGGCTATTTCCACCGGCGTGTCTTGGCCGCACAACTTCGCCAGAAAGATCAACACCAACAGTGTCACCAGGCTGTAACGCTTCCCTTTGGCCTTGCGCGGGTCGCTCATCCGTTGAAAACGATCATACAAGCTGCCAAGAGCATAAACAATCCCAGTTTCACTAATCTCCTGCCAGGGCTCAAAAGTGCTATACTCCATGTTAGATCCTCCTCGGTGATTTGGCTGTTTAGATATAACCAATTTTACCGAAGAGGGTCTTTTTGTCTACCTGTCAAGTATTCTTGAGAAAGCCATAGAGTGTGGGGTGCATGTCAGTTTGGGGGCAGGTTTTGCCCACAGCCGGAAATTCTGTCTAAAGCGGGCATGAAAAGTAGTCGTTTTAGGCTGTTTTGAACGCCACAAAGCCGCTTTTCGATACTTTTGCCACTAAACTGACATGCACCCTTGTTACTTTGTTACTGGACTCTGACCGATGAAGTCATCATTCGCGGGCGTTGACTTTTACATCACCCTCGTCTAAACTTACACCATGCTTGCCCGTGTTTTTTCCTGCGCAGTGATCGGCCTCGAAGGAGTGGTCGTCGAAGTCGAGGTAGATACCGGACAGGGTATGCCCGGTATGACTATCGTCGGCCTGCCGGACGCGGCTGTGCAGGAGTCTCGTGAGCGGGTGCAGGCGGCAGTCAAGAACGCCGGCATCCCCTATCCCCGCAAACGCATCGTAGTGAACCTGGCCCCGGCTGCGGTACGAAAAGAGGGGCCGGCCTACGACTTGCCGATTGCCGTGGGCGTGCTCATCTATAGTGGTTTCCTGCCTTACGATGCAGTGGATGGGACGATGTTCATTGGCGAGCTATCTCTGGATGGGGCTGTGCGCCACGCGCGCGGCGTGCTGCCGATGGCTGCCACCGCCCGCCAGGTCGGGTTCAAGCGCATCGTTGTCCCCGAAGTGGACGCGCCCGAAGCCGCCCTCATCCCCGATCTGGAAGTCATCCCCGTGGCCTCGCTGGCCGCTTTATACAATCACCTGAACGGTCGCAAACCCCTCGACCCATATCCGCCGGTCGAGGCGGAATGGATAGCCGCCGTTACACAGACGGATTTTCGGGATATCAAAGGCCAGGAGCATGTCAAGCGTGCTCTGGAGGTGGCCGCGGCCGGGAATCACAATGTGCTCATGATCGGTCCGCCCGGCGCGGGTAAGACCCTGCTGGCGCGCGCCATGCCAGCCATCATGCCGGTGATGGATATTGACGAGGCGCTGGACGTGACCCGCATCTACTCGGTGGCCGATCAATTGCCGCCGGATTTGCCGATGATCCGCCAGCGGCCCTTCCGCGCCCCGCATCACACCATCAGCCACGCGGGTCTCGTCGGCGGCGGAAACTGGCCGCATCCGGGCGAAATCTCCCTGGCGCATCGCGGCGTCCTGTTCCTGGATGAATTGCCCGAATTTGGGATGCGCGTGTTGGAGGTGCTGCGCCAGCCGATCGAAGATAAAATCGTTACCATCAGCCGGGCGCAGGGATCGCTGACCTTCCCGGCCAATTTCCAACTGGTCGCGGCGATGAACCCCTGCCCGTGCGGTTATTATGGCGACCAAGTCAAGCCCTGCACCTGTTCTTCGATGGTGGTAACCAAGTACCAGAAACGCATCTCCGGGCCGCTGTTGGATCGGATTGACATCCACATCGAGGTGCCGCGTGTGGAATATGAGAAACTCAGCAGCGACCGGTTGGGCGAGCCGTCGGCGGCGATCCAGGCGCGGGTGGAGGCGGCGCGCCAGCGTCAGCGCGAACGCTTCAGCGGTACAGATATTACCTCCAACGCCGATATGCGCGTGGGGGAGATCCGCAAATTCTGTAAACTGGACGAAGCAGGGGAGAGTTTGATCAAGGCTGCCATGAGCCAATTGCAGCTCTCGGCGCGTGGTTATCACCGCGTGCTCAAGCTGGCGCGCACGATCGCTGATCTGGCGGGGAGCGAAACGATCCAACCGGTACACCTGGCAGAGGCGCTGCAGTATAGGCCGAGGTTGATGATTGGATGATGATATGAAATCCACACATACCGAGGCTAC
>JBDRTP010000086.1:0-13391 GCA_043823965.1 Chloroflexota bacterium | reverse complement strand
CCGAAGCGACCAATCCCATGCCGCTGGTCATCCCCTGCCACCGCGTCATCGGCGCGGACGGCAAATTGCACGGCTATGGTGGCGGCGAGGGGGTCAAGACAAAGGAATGGCTGTTGAAAATGGAAGGGGCAGTGATTGCTTGAAACCCAAACACTGGCTCATCTTCATCCTGCTCGGTGCGGTGTGGAGTTCATCGTTTCTTTGGATCAAGATCGCCGTACAGGAGATCGGTCCGTTCACGCTGGTTGGTTTCCGCGTCTTATTTGGTCTGGTCGCCACGCTGGCTATCGCCGCCTTCGCCCGTTCGCAATGGCCGCGCGAGCGTGCCACCTGGCTGATGCTGATGCTGCTCGGCATCACCAACACCGCTGTCCCCTTTGTGCTGATTTCGTGGGGCGAGATTTATATTGACTCGGCGGTAGCCTCCATTCTGAACAGCACTACGCCACTCTTTACCATCCTCATTGCGCATTACTTCCTGCACGACGACAAGATGAGCCTCCCGAAGGTGCTCGGCTTGCTCCTCGGCTTCGTTGGCGTGCTCCTCCTGCTCAGCAAGGATCTGATCGCCGCGTCCCACACTTCTGTGCAGGGGCAGGCCGCGGTGCTGATCGCCTCCCTTTTCTACGCCGGCAGTTCGGTCTTCGCACGACGTACGACGCAGGATACTCCGGCATCCATACGCGTTGCCATCCCTTTTCTGGCTGTCAACCTGGTGGTCTGGCCACTGGCGCCCATTGCCGATGGCGTCCGCTTTGCCCTGCCGCAGCTACCCATCACTTGGGTGGCGCTGCTCTGGCTGGGTCTGCTCGGCTCGTGCGCTGCGCTGCTGATGTGGTATTATCTGCTCCACAAGATTGGCCCGACCCGCACCACTCTGGTCACGTATGTTTTCCCGCTCGGCGGCGTGATTTTGGGCGTGATCTTTCTTCACGAATCACTCTCGTGGCAACTGGCCGTCGGCGCGCTGCTGATTATTTCGAGCATTGCTGTCGTCAACTGGGTTCCGAAGAAACGAGAAATGAGTAACGAGTTACTGAACACTGAAAACTGAACACTGAATACTGGTAACTGGTCACTGAACACTGAATACTGAATACTGATGACTGAACACCGCTCCGGTTTCGTCGCCGTCATCGGCAAGCCCAACGTGGGCAAGTCCACGCTGATCAACGCCCTGCTCGGCCAGAAAATCGCGCCGGTCTCACCGCGCCCACAGACCACGCGGCGGCGGCAACTTGGCATCCTGACTCTGCCGGATGCCCAAATCGTCTTTGTTGATACGCCCGGCATTCATACCCCGCGCCACAAACTGGGCGAGTACTTCAATCAGGAGGCCGAGGAGGCGCTGGCAGGTGTGGATGTAGTTCTGTGGCTGGTGGACGCCGGCACCGAACCGACCGACGACGACCACCGCATCGCCTCGCTGCTGTCCGCCCTGCACCGCCGCCCTCGGACCCTGATCCTGGCGCTCAACAAAATAGACCTGCTCCCCGCCGACGCGTTACCCTCCCGCCGCGCAGCCTACGCGGAACTCGCCCCGCACGCCGAGGCCATCGCCATCTCCGCTGCGCGTGGGGATGGCCGTGATGATTTGCTCCATTTGCTGATTTCCCATCTCCCCATCCGCGAGCCAGAATATCCCGCCGAACAGGTCACCGACCTGTACGAGCGCGAGATCGCCGCCGACCTGATCCGCGAGGCCGCGCTGACCTTCCTGCGTGATGAGGTGCCACACAGCCTGGCCGTGCGCGTCGACGAGTATACCGAGCGGGGAAGTGCAGGTGCATTCATCCACGCCACGTTGTTCGTCGAGAAGATTTCGCAAAAAGGCATCGTCATCGGCGAGGGCGGCAAGATGCTCAAGCAGATCGGCTCGGCGGCGCGGCGCGAGATCGAATCCATGAGCGGACGGAAAGTCTTTCTCGAACTGCGCGTCAAGGTGGAGAAAGACTGGCGGGATGACGAGAACGCCCTGCGGCGGTTTGGGTATAAAATCAAGAAATGATCTACACACTCGTTCTCACCCTTATCTTCGCCGCGCTGGACTGGCTGGCGGTCGGGAAGAAATGGCATTGGCTGGAATATATCGCCAAGCCGGCCACGCTGGCCACCCTGCTGGCCGGTTTCGCCATGATCACCGAACTGAAGGGCATCGCTCTGTGGTTCGGGCTGGGATTATTCCTCTCGCTGGCCGGCGACGTTTTCCTGATGCTGCCGCGCGAACAGTTCATCGCCGGATTGGTCGCCTTCCTTCTGGCACACGTGGCCTATATTGTTGGCTTCAATATGCCGTTGCCGCCACTCAACCTGTTCGGACTGGCGCTGGCTGTGCTCATCGGCATCCTGGCGGCGCGCGTCTTGCGGCCCATCCTAGCCGGGCTGGCTGCCAAAGGACAGGCGAAACTGCGCCTGCCGGTGCTGGTTTATGGCGTGGTGATCTCGGTCATGCTGCTCTCCGCCCTGCTGACCCTCTTCCGCCTGGACTGGTCGCCGCTCGCTGCGCTGCTCGCCAGCCTGGGCGCGGCGCTGTTCTTCCTTTCGGATGTCATCCTGGTCTGGAACCGCTTTGTCAATCCCATCGAGCATGGCCGCGTGATGAACATTGTCGCGTATCACCTCGGCCAGATCATGCTGGCGGCGGGAGTGATCTTGCAAGTGACGATGTAAAGAAAACCTCCCAATTGAGGAGAGGAGGTCTAACTCAATCGGCACGGCGCACAGACGGTGAACTCGACATCGGGGACATCCGTAATTCCCAATGAATCTGATATAATACAATAGTCCAGACACCCGGCCGGATTCACCGGGAAAAGGCAAGGAGGTGAGTTACTGAGCAAATAGTTTTTTTCGATTCGAATATGCCAACCCGAATATTCGCTTTTGAAGGAGGAAAGAATGCGTAAGCTATTTCCCGTTATGGCTGTGCTGATCGTCTTTAGTATGATTGCCGCGGCTTGCGGCGGCACACCCGCGACCGGTGAGCAGCCAAAGGTCGTTGAGACGGTTGTGGTCACGGTGGAAGTCCCCGGAGAAACCATTATTACCAAGCCTGAAGCCTATGGCTCCATTGCGGCTCGCGTACGTGAGCGCGGCAAATTGATCTGCGGCGGGCGCACCGACCTGCTGGGCTTTGGTTACCTGGATGCCAACGGTCGCAACATTGGCTTCGACATTGACCTGTGCCGCGCCGTCGCGGCTGCCGTGCTCGGCGATGCCGAGAAAATCGAGGTCGTCCCCCTGACGGCTGCTGACCGCGGCCCCGCCCTGCAAACCGGTGAGGTGGATATCCTCTCCCGCAACGCCACCTGGACCTCCAAGCGCGAGGCGGAATGGGGCAACTTCACCTGGACGATGTTCTATGACGGCCAGGGCTTCATTGTGCGCAAGGACAGCGGCGTCACTACCCTGCAAGACATGGACGGCGCTACGATCTGTGTAACCAGCGGCACCACCACCGAAAAGAACCTGGCTGCGGCATTTGCTGATGCCGGACTTACCTACGAGGCGGTTATCTTCGAAGAGACCGCGGCGGTGTATGGCGCGTATGACGAAGGTCGCTGCGACGTCGCAACCAGCGATAAATCCCAGCTGGCAGCCGTGCAGCAGGGCTTCAAGAACCCTGCCGATCACGTGATCCTGGATATCACCATCTCCAAGGAGCCTTTGACGCCCGCGGTTCCCACGGGCGATGATCAGTGGTCCGACATCGTCAACGTTGTCATGTGGGGGTTGATCAATGCTGAGGATTACGGAGTCACCTCGGCAAACGTGGATGCCATGAAGACCAGCGAGGACGCCAATGTCCGCATGTTGCTGGGGACCGAGGGCGACTGGGGCTACTCCGCGCTCGGCCTATCCCCGGATGCGCTGGCGAATGCCATCAAGGCAATCGGTAACTATGGCGAACACTACGACCACTACTTCGGCCCACAGGGTATCGCTTTTACTCTGCCGCGTGGCTTGAATAATCTTTGGTCAAACGGTGGTCTGATCTACGCCCCGCCAATCAAGTAGTACGCAGTGTCAAGAGTGTGCAGTCTGGATAACAGACTGCACACTATCCCTTTTGTTTCAAGGCTGGTCATGACCATGATCACAGGTGTGCACACGCGCAAGGGGATCCCTTTCTGGCGTGACGAACGCGTCCTCAACGCGGCTGCGCAGGCAATCTCCGCAGTCATCGTGATAGGCCTGGTTTACTGGATGGTTGCCAATTTCATTGAAATCACCAGGCAACGCGGCATGTCGTTGTCTTACCAGTTTTTAAAGGAACCAGCCGGGTTCCCCATCGCTGAATCCTCCATCCCCTACGATCCGACCATGTCGTTCGGAAGAGCGTTTGCGGTCGGCCTGATCAACACGCTGCGCGTTTCCGTCCTTGGCATCCTGTTCGCTACGCTGCTGGGTTTCCTCGTCGGCCTGGCGCGGCTCTCATCCAACTGGCTGTTCAGCCGTATTGCGCTGGCATTTATCGAATTTCATCGCAACATCCCTTTGCTCGTCTTATTGTTCCTGTGGTATTTTGCTTTCTTTAGCAGGCTCCCTCCGGTGAAGGCGAGCCTCACGCTGCCGGGTCCAATTTTTATTAATCAGCGCGGGTTGTACCTTGCCTGGCCACGTTTGACGGAAACCGGGAATATCTTCATGATCTCCATTGGCATTGGCATCCTCCTGGCAAGCATCGCCTGGATTGTGCTGCGGCGCATACGTGAGACGACGGGCAAGTCCACGTACTTTGGCGCTGTCAGCCTCGGATTGCTGATCCTGGCGCCGACCATCGGCTGGTTTGCTGCGGGCGGGACGCCTCTATGGGTTGATATCCCCATCCTGCAAGGGTTTAACTTCAAGGGCGGGCTGCGCCTCACACCGGAATTCGCTGGCATGCTGCTCGGCTTGAGTCTGTATACCGCCGCCTTTATTGCCGAGGCGGTGCGCAGCGGCATCCAGGCGGTCCAACGCGGACAGGTGGATGCCGCCAAAGCCATTGGACTTTCCAACCCTCAGGTCTTGAGCCTGATTGTCATTCCTCAAGCGATGCGCGTTATCATCCCTCCGCTGATCAGCCAGTATCTCAACTTGACGAAAAACTCCAGTCTGGCGCTGGCGATCGGCTTTCAGGAATTGTTCGCGGTTGGCAAGATCACCATCAACCAGGCCGGGCGCACTGTGCCGGTCTTCATCATGGTCATGGCGACCTATCTGGCGCTGAGTCTATTCACTTCCCTTGTGCTGAACAGCTATAACCGCCGCATCCAGTTCATCGAGAAATAATCATGACAGCCCCATCTGAAATGCTCGCCCCTCCGACCCCACCCGGTGCAATTGCCTGGCTGCGCAAGAATCTTTTCAATGACTGGTTCAATGCCCTGTTGACCATCCTCTCGCTGACAATTATATTATTTGGTTCTCTCGCCATCCTCACATGGGTTTTCGTCAGCGCTGACTGGCGACCGGTTACCAGATCGCCGCTGCTTTATCTTATCGGCCAGTATCCCCGCGATCAATTTTGGCGTCTCGCGCTCAGCCTTTTGCTGCTCACCTTTCTCATTGGACTCAGTTGGGGTGTGTGGGAGAAGTTCGTCGAAGCGTTTGCCATTTTCCTGGGCTTATTGCTGGGTGTGCTGGCCATTATCCCTCTGGAAACGCCTACGGTCACTCTGGGGGTGCGCGCCGTCTTCTTGGCAAATCCGTTGTTGATTTATTTAGGCTATCGAATCGGACGCCTGCAATTAGTCAAGAGCCGTCACGTGGCAACGCTCTGGCTGCTTGTCTCGGCAGTTATTGTTCTGGCGCTCTTGCCTGGATTCGAAAGTAACCCCATGTTGCCCAGGGTGCCGACAACCGCCTGGGGCGGGCTGCTGGTCACGCTCCTGCTCGCTGTCGGCGGGATCGTGCTTTCATTCCCCGTCGGCGTGCTGCTTGCCCTGGGGCGGCGGTCTTCCCTGCCAGTAGTCAAATTGTTTTCAATCTTGTTTATCGAGGTTGTGCGCGGTGTCCCGCTAATCACCATCCTGTTCATGTTCTCGATCATCCTGGCGCTTTTCCTGCCCGCCGAATCGAGAATTGATCGGGTGATTCGCGCCCTGATCGGCATTGTTGTCTTCAGCGCGGCCTATACCGCCGAGAATGTGCGCGGCGGGCTTCAGGCTATTCCGCAGGGTCAGGTGGAGGCGGCCAAGGCGGTGGGGTTGAATGGTTTCCAGATCACCGCGCTTATCGTCCTCCCCCAGGCAATCAGGGCGGTAATCCCATCAATCGTGGGGCAGTTTATATCCCTGTTCAAGGATACAACCCTTGTGGTCATCGTGGGCATAAATGATTTGCTGGGGATCGGCAGGGCCGTGCTCAATTCAGACCCCCAGTTCGTCCGTTTGCAGACCGAAGTATATTTATTCATTGCCGTAATCTTTTGGATTTTCAGTTATTATATGTCTTACGCCAGCCGTCTGTTGGAGAAAGCCCTGGGCGTGGGTGAGCGCTGATTCCCTGCCTGTCAGTTCACACCGGGAAGGATTACGATTATGAGCGAGTCGATCATTGTTTGTAAAGACGTGCATAAATGGTATGGTAATTTCCAGGCCCTGCGCGGCATATCCATGGAAGTGGATAAGGGAGAGGTAATCGTCATCTTCGGGCCGTCCGGTTCTGGGAAGTCCACTTTCATCCGCACGCTCAATCGCCTGGAAGAACACCAACGCGGCACGATCATCGTGGACGGCATAGAACTGACCCACGACGTGCGCAACATCGAGAAGGTGCGCATGGAGACCGGCATGGTCTTTCAGCAATTCAATCTTTTCCCTCACCTGACCGTGATTCAGAACATCACCCTGGCGCCGATCTGGGTGCGCAAATGGCCCAAAGACAAGGCCGAGGAAGTAGCAATGCAACTTCTCGAGCGGGTGGGCATCCCCGAACAGGCACAAAAGTACCCGGCCCAACTCTCCGGCGGACAGCAACAGCGTGTCGCCATTGCGCGTGCCCTGGCCATGCAGCCCAAGATCATGCTCTTCGACGAGCCAACCTCCGCCCTCGACCCGGAAATGATCAAAGAGGTGCTGGATGTGATGGTCGGACTGGCGAAAAGCGGCATGACCATGCTGGTTGTGACCCACGAAATGGGATTCGCGCGTGCCGTGGCAAATCGCATGTATTTCTTTGATGAAGGTATGATCGTTGAGAGCGGTACGCCGGATGACATTTTCAACAAACCACTCGAAGACCGCACGAAATTGTTCCTCTCACAAATCTTATCCCACTAACTCCCACGAGACTGTCGCCAGCAAACCTTTATTCAACCACCCGGATGGCTAATTGCACCGCTTCTCGAATGGCATCTTTGGTAACGCTGTCGTTCCATTCCTCAACGATAGTTTCCCATGCCATGCCGCTTGCCACCTGCTCAAGCACATCGGAGACGAGAACCCGCGTGCCGCGAAACGTCGGCTTGCCGTGACAAATACGGGGGTCGGTCACGATTTTCGGCCACAGGTTTTCGCTTTGCATGTTTTTAGTCTAGCATATTTTCCCTGTCTGATTTTCCCTACTGCCGCGCCCCCAGAGGTCGAAACCCCTCCCCCAGCGCCTCGTGCGCCTGACCGATGACCATGAACGCCTGCGGGTCGGCCTCGCGGACGATGGCCTTCAACTGCCCGATCTCCGAACGCGTGACCACGCAATACAGCACTGACCGCGCCGCGCCGGTGTAGCCGCCCGTGCCTTGCAGGGCGGTCACGCCGCGCTCCAGGTCGTGCAGAATGTCCTTCGTCACCGCCTCGGGCTGCGAGGTGACGATGAACGCCGTGCGCACGATGCCCCTCCCCTCGGCCGTCGTCTCGGCGACGAGGCCGCTGACGTAGAGGGTGATCAGCGCGTATAGGGCTTCCTTCCAGCCGAAGACGAATCCCGCCGCCAGGATGACCGCCGAATCCACCAGCAGGTAACTCTGCGACATCGGCACTCCGCGCCAGTGATTGAGGATGCGCGCCAGGATGTCGCTGCCGCCGCTCGTCCCCTGGCCGCGATAGACCAGCCCATAGCCGATGCCGCACACAACCGCGCCGTAGAGCGAGTTGAGCACCAAATCGTCGGTCAGGCCGCCCGCAGGCAGGAAGAGCACCAGCAAGTCGGTGAACAGCGAAAAGGTCGCCACCGCCGCAGCCGTGCGCAGGGCGAAGCGCCGCCCGCCGAGGAAATGCCAGCCGAGCAGGAACAGTGGCAGGTTGCCGAAGAAGACCATCAACCCGATCGGCCAACCTGTGTAATAGTTGATCAATTGCGAGATGCCGCTCACCCCGCCGCTGGCGAGATGCGCCGGGATGAGGAACAGCCGCAGCCCCAGCGCCTGCATGAACGCGCCGAGCAGGATGAGCAGGTAATCGCGTAGGGTTGCCCACGAGAGATGAAATAATCGCATTATGCCTTCTCTCTTTCACCACGACCCCCTCACGGGGGCAAGCGGTCACGAAGTACACAAAGAAGAAACGGAAAAACTTTGTGCTCCTTTGTGCCCTTTGTGGTTAAGCAGTTTGGAGCTTTACTCCCGCTAATGCCTCGATCACGCCGACCACCGCCGAGTTATCCAATTCGCCCATGCCCATTTGCAGCATGGCGTTGAACAGTTGCGCATTCTCGGCGGTGACGGGCAGCGGCACGCCGTACTCGCGCGCCGTCTCCAGCACGATGTTCAGGTCTTTGGCCTGCATGTAGGCCTTGAAGCCCGGCGCGCGGTTGCCGGCGAACAATCGCGGCGGCTTGACATCCAATGTCCAGCACTGCGCCGCGCCGCCCTTGATCGCCTGCACCACCTTTTGCGGGTCGGCCCCGGCCTTTTGTGCAAAGATGAGCAGTTCGCCCATCGCGACCATCTGCGCCGCGACCATGATCTGGTTGGCCGCTTTGGCGATCTGACCCGCGCCCGAGTCGCCCACGTGCGTGACCGTCTTGCCCATTGCCATAAGGACGGGCATCACCTTTTCGAGGGCTTCCGCTGGCCCGCCGACCATGATCGCCAGCGTGCCCTCGCGTGCCCCGCTGTCCCCGCCAGAGACGGGAGCATCCAAACTATGCACACCCTTCTCGGCCAGTTTCGACGCGATCATGCGCGCAGTGGCGGGCTTGATGGTCGAGTTATCCACGAAGATCAGCCCTTCGTGCGCACCCTCGATGATCCCGTGCGCGCCGAGCGCGACCACTTCCACGTCGGGCGAAACGGGCAGATTGGTGAAAATCACGTCCACCTGGGCAGCAACTTCGGCAGGCGAAGCCGCAGGCTGCGCGCCCTCGGCAGCCAGTTCGTCCACCGCGGCGCGCGAGCGATTGT
Source organism: Chloroflexota bacterium (assembly GCA_043823965.1). Lineage (GTDB taxonomy): Bacteria > Chloroflexota > Anaerolineae > Anaerolineales > Villigracilaceae > CG2-30-58-95. The sequence goes on along the minus strand of JBDRTP010000086.1, from coordinate 4,066 downwards.
GGACGACGAGCGGGAATCCGGCCTTGAGTATATTGCGGGCGATGGATTTGCCCATCAGCCCGAGTCCGATATATCCTATGGTCAGCATGTCACCTCCTTGGCGTTTAAGTTTACCGGATTATAAACGCAAACGCCCCCTTCCTTTTTAGGGAAGGGGGCCGGGGGTCAGGCCGAAATTTACTTCAACTCATACACGATGGTCACGGTTGTCGTAATCTGCATCTGACCGGGGCTGACAGGCACTGCCGCCTCCACCCGCACGCCGCCGCCCTTGCCGTAATCGTAGGCCATCGGCGCCGCGTCGTAGTAGGAAATGGTCTGTACCGCGCCCAGTTGTACTCCGGCGGCGCTGGCAATTTCCTCGGCCTGCTTGCGGGCATCTTCAACCGCGGCGATGCGCGCCTTGGCAATCGCCTCCGTCCGCTCCGCCACGTCGAACTGGACGCCGTTGATGTTGTTCGCGCCAGACTGGATGGCAGTCTCCAGCAGCTCGCCCAGTTTGGTCAGGTCGCGCACGGTGACATAGACAGTATTCTCCACCACGTAGATTGTGCCGGTCTTCCCGCCTTTTTCGTCGTATTGGTCGGAGGGCCAGACATTGAAGTTTGTCGTGCGGATGTCTTTTGTCGCCACGCCGGCGCGCTCGAGCGCATCCATCACAGCCTGCGCTTTGCGATTGTTGTCAGGTACAGCCCGACCCACATTCTCATCCTCGGTCCGCACACCGATATAGACATAGGCAATATCGGGCGTCAGCGTGACTTGCCCCGCGCCGGTGACGGTCATGACGCGCTGCGGCGGCCGGGGTTCGGTCATGCTGCTTGTCGCTCCGCAGGCTGTCAGGACAGACGCAAGTATCAACCCGGAAAGCAGGAAAATGGTTTTGCTGCGCATGAACTCCTCCTTCCGCTCGGCTTCGCAAGAAGCCGGGCAAAGGGCTTGCTTTAAGGTCGAGCGAAGGTTGCGTAAAGAACCGGATTACTTGATCGCGTACACGATGCTTACGTTGACGGACACCGCTATTTGCCCAGGGTTGATGGGCGCTGCTTCAGCAGATACGGCCGCGCCGCCGCCGCCCATGCCGTAACCGTAATAAGGCATCGGCTGGTAATCCATGTAGGAGATGGTTTGGATGTCGCCCAGCGTCACGCCCGCCAAACCGGCCAGTTCATCGGCCAGGCTGTTGGCGCTCTCGACGGCCTTCTGGCGGGCTTCCGTCAGCGTGGCGGTCTTGTCAGACACGTCGAATTGGATGCTGTTGATGTTGTTCGCGCCAGCACTGATGGCCGTATCCAGCAGCTCGCCCAGTTTGGTCAGGTCACGCACGGTGACGTACACGGTGTTATCCACCACATAGGTCGTGCCAGAGGGCTGGCCTGTGTCAGGATCGTACTGCTGCGAGGCCCAGACGCTGAAATTGCTGGTCTGGATGTCCTTTGCCGCGACGCCGCTGCTGCGCAGGGCATCCACCACGCGCTGCGCCTGGGCATTATTGCGGGCGACAGACTCGGCAATATCCGGGGCTTCGGTGTGGACGCCGATGTAGATATAAGCCACGTCGGGGGTCAGGTAGACTGTCCCGGTTCCGTTGACCGAGAGCGTGCGGCTTTCGGTCTGGGGTGCAGGCAGTGCCGGGGCGCATGCGCTGAGCACTAGTGCCAGCATTGGAACAAGAAGCAAAAACTTTGAACGCATAGGTTCCTCCTGAAATAGTGATATAACAATTATTGAGACGCCAGCGGGAAAAAAAAGTTCCCGGCTTGTATTTTACCCGCTTTCCCTGTAAAATTGGGACAAATGTTCTGCGCAGCACCTACTCGGTAGGAAAATTATGCCGCTCAACTTCCAGCAGGTTTACGAAAGAATTCGCGAGATCGGCGCGGCAGCCGGCCCCCGCCAGAAACAGCTGGACGGCCTGCGCCAGCGCGCCCTCGGCCTGCTGAAATATTATGCGGATAAAGCGGCGGAACTGGGCGATAAAGTTGACCGCGCCCGCCAGGCGGATCCCTCGCTCCGCTGCGCCATCCCGCTGGACGGGCGCCTGGATGCCTCCTACCCTGCGCCTGCTTTTGAAAAACCCGTCACGCTGCTCGCCGCTGACGGTTCGCAGATCGCCCCCGACCGGCACGCGGCAGTGCTGTATTCGCTGGTCAACGTGGGCGCGCTGGTGATGGAACTCGGCTCCGGCAAGGCGCCGCAGGTTTTCACGGATAGCAGCCTGCTCTACGATGACGAAATCTATGCGCAGCACCTACTCGGTACCGATACCGGCATGTTGACCGGGGAAGCCATCGAAATGCGCCGCGACATCGCCGAGCGGCGGAAACTGCTCGAACTGGCTGGGCAGGTTACGGGCGGTGCCCTGAGCCTGTCGAAGGGTCCGTGCGTGGCGTTGACCGACGGGCCGGTGGAACTGTGGGGCGCGAAAGATGGCGGCGCGGAAGAATACCGCCGCAATCTTGAAATCCACAAATCCATCCTCTCGCAATTGCAGGCCAAAAATGTGACCGTCGCCGGTTACGTGGACAAGCCCGGCGCAGACCTGGTCGTCCGTTTGCTCGAAATTGCCGTTTTATCCTCGGACGAAGAATATAAAGAAATCCGCAAACAGCACAGCCTGCGCGGCGTGACCGACCGCTGGTTGTATAACAGCCTCCTGAAAGGCGGTCACCGCTCCTCGGTCTTCGGTCTCCAGTCCGGTTCGCGCGCCCATTACACCGGCGACTTAACGCTGCATTTCCTCTACCTGAACGTCGGCGACGAAAAGCATCCAGCTCTGGTGCGCGTCGAAATCCCCAAATGGGTGGCGGATGACAAAGAAAAACTCGATCTGCTTCATGCGGTTTTGTTGCAGCAATGCAGGATTATGGGTGCAAAACCTTATCCATATATTCTGCACCGCGCCCACGAGGTGGCGGTAGTGACTTATGAAGATAGAAAACAGGTTGAACAGATGTTGCAAATGGAATTACGGCGGGCAGGCGGTGAGGTCGAGGAAGAATCGAGCAAGCAATCGGCGAAGGATTTGAAGGGAAGAACAAAGAGATAATGTCGCTGCCGAGTAGGCCTTCGGCGAGGTGACCTGAGCTTGTCGAAGGGCGACGACACTTGCACCTGCTGCACACTTGCCTTGGCGCTGCGCGCGAGCGCAAGTGCCAGGGAGTGCAGGTGAGCAATCTCCGACTCTGGAGGGGATTGCTTACCACTTCGTGGCACACGTCGGGGCAAAGAACACCCCTCGCAACGACACAATAAGAGGTGTTTATGATGCAAACCATCGAAATTGGTCACTTACTGCGTGCCGGGACATCCGGCTTCGTGGCTGGCTGTTCGGTCTCGCAACTGGAAGCGCCAGCCTTCGGCGCGCTGGTGCGCGCCCCGCTGGAGGATGACTACAGCGTTTACGGCCTGATCTACGACATCCACATCGAAGACGACGGGCTGGTGCGCCAACTGGTCACGGCGGGCAACGTCAGCGCGGAAGTCATGCACGACAACCGCGAACGCCGCATTGTGCCGGTCGAGATGTCGGTGCTGGCGGTGGGGTACGAACAGGGCGGAAAAATCTATCATTTTCTGCCGCCCCGTCCGCCGCTGAGTCTGGACGTGATTTACCTGTGTAATGAACAGGAACTGGTCAAGTTTACCGGCGCGGGAAAGTTTGGTTATTTCCGCCACGTCCTGCGCGCCAAAGATATGCCGATTGGCGAAGTGCTGGCCGCGCATTTGGGGCAGGCAAGCGCAGCCCATGCTACCAAAGGAAACAAAGACTGGGCAGAAGAAGCGACGAAAGAATTGATTACGCTGCTGCGGGATGATTATCCGAGTTTGATGGCCGTCCTTGGCGCTTTGGGCGATATAAGCGATTAATCACCAAGTCACAAAGGCACAAAAAACTTCGAGGCTTCGTGCCTTCGTGGTAGAGGACTATGACAATAAAACGCAAGTCCACAAAAACCAGCGCATTCGGCTCCCCCGGCCGCGTCGGACACGATTCCGCGCCCTTTTACGCAAGCAAACTTTACGATGGCCAGCCGCAGGGACAGGACGTGGCTTACGTCGAGAA
>JBDRTP010000085.1:0-2334 GCA_043823965.1 Chloroflexota bacterium | reverse complement strand
GACACGAAGCGAACGGAGAAACGATTGAGTTGACTCCAGCAGAACCTGTTTATTCGCTTGCATAAATGAGTCTACTGCAAAAACCCTTTTTTCAACGCAAGGGCGCAAAGCCGCAAAGAATTTTAAGTTCTACTTTGCGCAGCACCTACTCGGCGAGAAAATTCCATTGAAGCACCCTTTGGCTTCGTTTTTTTGAAACAGTTTTTGTTTTTCTTGGCGTCTTGGCGTCTTCGCGTTAAAAACCTGGCTTTTTGCCGAGTAGGCCTTCGGCAGTGGAATTACTATTGTAATTCAGAAGCGACCGCCATCCAGAATCAAATCACACAATTCACGCACCGCGCCGCGACCTCCGGGCCGGGTCAGCACATAATCGGCCTGGCGCGCCACTTCAGGCATTGCATCGGCCACCGCCACCGCCCATCCGACCAGCGGGAAGCAGGGCAGGTCGTTGATATCGTTGCCCAAGTAAACCACATGGGAAGCGTCAATTTTGCGTTCTACGAGTATTTTTTTCAATGCAGACTCTTTATCGTCCTCGCCTTTTATGTAAGGAACATTCAATTTCCGACAGCGGGCTGCGACAACAGGGTTGGTCTCCTTCGAAATGACCACCGTCTCCACCCCGGCCTGACGGAGCATATTAATCCCCAGGCTGTCGCTGCGGTTGGCGGCTACCATCTCGCGCCCGTCCTGATCCACCCAGACGCGGTTGTCGGTCAGCACGCCGTCGAAGTCAAGAACCAGCAATTGGACTTTTTCGGGCATGGTGCGGCGCGGGCGCCCCGGCCAGACCATGATCGGTCCGCCATGAATAACCATCTGCTCGGCACGTCTCCAGTCATCCGGGGTGTCTAAATCGGCGGCATAAACGGGATCGAAGATGATGGGCAGGATTGTCTTGCCGCTCATCGAATTGAGTTGCAGGATGGTAGCCGGACGCATGGCATCAATCAGACCGTTGTGAAAGTACGCAAAAGGGAGACTCTGGCGCGGGGCATTATACGGCTCTTCGATACCGGGAACGGTCGTCAGCGGCCTGATCGGTTTATCTTCGCCGTCCAGCAGCCACATCTTGAAGGGGTTCTGGTGGACAGGAGTCACACCGCGCACCGAGTCTGCCTCGGGATGGGCAAGGAGCAGATGGATCGTTCTGTCCACGATATCCAGCGGGCGAATGGGTGTGGTCGGGCGCAGGTGGAGGATGGCGTCCGGGTGATAGTCCTCGTGTTCGGCCAGCCAGGTCAGGGCGTGCTGGAATACGGGCAGATCGAAGGTGAGGTCACCGGCCAGTTCGGCGGGACGCAGGAACGGGGTCTCGGCACCGTACTGGCGGGCAATTTCCGCAATTTCCTCGTCATCCGTCGTCACGATGACGCGCCTCACCGTCTCGGCCTGCAACCCGGCCGCGATGCTGTAGGCAATCAGCGGGTATCCCGCAAAAGGACGAATGTTCTTGCGCGGGATGCCTCTCGAGCCGCCGCGTGCGGGAACGATGGCAAGGATTTCAGGTTTCATCACTTTTTCTCCTCCGGCCAGACCATCTCCAGCTCGCCCTTGGCAACCACCCATTCGCCGTGTTCCCAGTCTGCCAGCGTGTCCAGGTCCACCTCGTAGTGTGCGGCGATGACAAGCGGCAGGATAACCCGGCCGGTCATCGAACCGCCCAGGATAGCTGCCGGGCGGATGGCGTTAATGTGACCGGTCTGCAAGTAAACCGGCGGTAGAGTCTGGCGCGGGGCGTTGTATGGCTCGGCAATTCCAGGAAGGGTCAGCAGCGGAATCATACAGCCGGTTTGTCTGTCAATGCGCCACATTTTATGGGGATTCTGGTCAGGCTCAACCACGCCGCGCACGCAGTCTGCCTCCGGGTGGTCGAGCAGCAGGTGGACAGCGTTATCCACACAGCCACGCGGTCGGACGGGGGTGGTCGCATGCAGGTGGACGACGGCATCCGGGTGATAGTCCTCGTGTTCAGCCAGCCAGACCAGGGCGTGCTGGAAGACGGGCAAATCTGTCGTCCGGTCCTGGGCCAATTGCGCGGGACGCAGGAACGGGGTCCCGGCGCCGAAGCGGCGGGCAATTTCCGCAATCTCATCGTCGTCGGTGCTGACAAGTACGCGCGTCACCGTTTCGGCTTGCAAGGCCGCGGCGATGCTGTAGGCAATCAGCGGATGCCCCGCAAAGGGACGGATATTCTTGCGCGGGATGCCCTTCGAGCCGCCGCGCGCCGGAATGATGGCGAGAACTTCAGGTTTGGTCATCCTGTACCTTCATTTGGATAGATCCCTCGACCAGAGTAAGCAGGTATTCACCCGTACGCCTACCCGCGCTGCC
>JBDRTP010000084.1:0-5816 GCA_043823965.1 Chloroflexota bacterium | reverse complement strand
GCGATATCGACAGGAAGCGGAATTACTGGGATTCGGTTTTCGAAAAACACCATAAATGGGGCCTTTATCGAAGATGCCTATATTTACAGAATCAATATCAGCACATAACGAGTCGGTGCAGCGAATCCGCAAAAGACGCGGCTCGCTGACCTTCATGTTCTTAAGCAGCGGCACAATACAAATAAGGCAGGAAATTGATGGCAAGAAAAAAGACAACTGAAAGCAAACGCCCGATTGAGTCCTACGAGCATAAGGGCAAGAAGCGGGTGAACAATCCGCCCGTCGGGCTGGTAACGCCGGACACCGACCCGGACGCGGGGGCGAAGAAAAGCTACGCCTACGACCCGCACCTGGACCCGCAACTGCAATGGGCGGGCAAGGCTGAGCATACGTCGTTCGAGGTGCCGACGGTCTCCCTGCACGTCCACGAGCGCATTGATCCGCGCACCATCATAGAAGCGGTTCGCAAGCGCAACGGCGGTGGCATGGTGCAGGGGTCGCTGTTCGAGATGCTGGGGGAGAATCCTCCCCTGCGCGAGGCCATCGAATTTTACAAGCACGCCCACGGCTGGTCCAACCGCTTGGTGGCGGGCGACAGTCTGCTGGTGATGAACTCGCTCTTGGAAAAGGAGGGCATGGCGGGCAAGGTGCAGATGATCTTCAATGACCCGCCCTACGGCATCAAGTACGGCTCCAACTTCCAGCCCTTTGTCAACAAGCGCGACGTGAAGGATGGCAAGGACGAGGACCTGACCACCGAGCCAGAGCAGATCCGCGCGTTCCGCGACACGTGGGAACTGGGCATCCACTCTTACCTCACTTACCTGCGCGACCGCCTGCTGCTGGAACGGGAACTCCTCAACGAATCCGGCAGCGTATTTGTTCAGATCAGCGATGAGAACGTCCACCACGTGCGCGAGTTGATGGATGAGGTGTTTGGGGCGGGGAATTTTGTTGTATCAATTGCATTCCAAAAGAAAGCATATCAAGACTCAAACCTTGTCGCTCCGGTAAATGACTTCGTTCTGTGGTATGGGAAAGACAAGAAGAAAACGAAATGCAATCATCTATTCGTGCTCAACGAGTTCTCTGGTGATATTGGCAAATACAACCGAATCCTATCGCCGATGGGGCTTGTTGAGTCATCTAACGAATTGGAACCAACCGAAATTGAGGATCGGCTTAAGAAGGGATGGCGGTTGTTCAGAGAGGACTATCCTCTAATAAGCCAAGATCCGGCCTCTGGGCCACAACCGTTTGAATTTGGAGGGAAAGTATATTTGCCCACCCAGAATAGGCATTGGAGCATCAAGTATCCTGATGGATTGGAACAGTTGGAAAGAAAGGGAAGGATAAGGGCCACAAACGACAGGCTCTACGGAATAATGTTTTGGGATGACAATCCTTTGATTCCGCTCAGCAATTTCTGGGCAAAAATGAAAGGGGCTGCGAACCCGATCTATGTAGTTCAAACAACGGAATTAGCTATCCAACGCTGCCTCCTGATGACCACCGACCCGGGCGACCTGGTCTTCGACCCGACCTGTGGCAGTGGCACCACGGCCTATGTTGCCGAGCAGTGGGGGCGACGCTGGATCACCTGCGACACTTCGCGCGTGGCGCTCACGCTGGCAAAGCAGAGGCTAATGACCGCCGTTTTCGACTACTACGAACTGGCCCACCCGCAGGAAGGTGTGGGCAGTGGCTTTATCTACAAGACCGTGCCGCACGTCACCCTCAAGTCCATCGCCAACAACGAGCCGCCCGGCACGGAAACGCTCTACGACCAGCCGCTGGTGGATCGGAAGAAACACCGCGTCAGCGGCCCCTTCACCATCGAAGCCGTGCCCGCTCCGGCGGTGAAATCTATCGAGGAGACCCACACCCCGCCCCACTCCCAGGGGGAGAGGGCGGTTGGCGCCGATACCTCCAACGCCCGCTCCGGCGAGACCCTGCGCCCGGGTGAATTGCGCGGTGAGCTGCGGCGCACCGGGATACGCGGCAAAGCCGGCCAGCACATCCGCTTCGCCCGACTGGAGCCGTTGCCCGGCTGCCGTCATCTGCACGCCGACGGCGAGACCCGTCCCAGCGACGAGGGCAAGGATTCGGTGCGGGAGAGCGGTACGGCCTACGCCCCCCAGCGCATCGTGGTCTCCTTCGGCCCGGAACACGCGCCGCTGGAACAGCGCCAGGTGGCCCAGGCCATCGAAGAGGCGCAAACACTCGTGCCCAAACCCAAGCTGATCGTGTTCGCCGCCTTCCAGTTCGACCCGGAAGCGGCAAAGGACATTGACGAAACCAACTGGCCGGGCGTGACCCTGCTTAAGGCGCAGATGAACGCCGACCTGCTGACCGACGACTTGAAGAAAAAGCGAGCCAGCAACGAATCCTTCTGGCTGATCGGTCAGCCGGATGTGCGGCTGGAGCGCATTGCTCCCTCACCCCAACCCTCTCCCACTGGGAGAGGGAGCAAGGGTGAGGGAGTTCAGTGGCGGGTCAGCGTCGAGGGCTTCGACTATTACAACACCAAGACCGGCGGCATCGAATCGGGCGGCGCGGGTCAGATCGCCGTCTGGCTGCTGGATACCGATTATGACGGCCGCAGCCTCTATCCGCGCCAGGTCTTTTTCCCGCAGGCGGGCGAAAGCGAGGGCTGGGCGCGGCTGGCGAAGAACCTCAAGGCCGAGATTGACGAGGAATTGATTGAAGCCTACCGGGGCACGGTGTCGCTGCCCTTTGCGGCGGGTGAGCATAAGCGCATCGCGGTCAAGATCGTGGACGACCGGGGCATCGAGAGCCTGAAAGTGCTGGGGGTGGAATGATGGGGAAAACGACCATTGACCGTCTCATCATCAACACGCCCTACGCGGAGCCGGAACGCCACTGGCGCTATGAACGCGAGACGCGCAGCTTCGACTTGGTGGAGGGCCGCCGCCCGGCAGGCTCTGTGGTGGCCTCGGGCGAGTCCAAGGCTTTCGACGATCCCGGCATCTTTGTGGAAATCCCTCTGGTCAACCAGATTCGTCCGCGCGTGGCCGCCTGGCGCGAAGCGGCCTATCCGGGCGTGAGTAGCATCACCAAGCGTCTGCTGGAGCACTGGCGCGACCCGGAAGAGTTCGAGGCGCGGCGCTTTTTCTTCTGCCAGTTGGAGGCGGTGGAGACGTTGATCTGGCTGACCGAAGCGCCGGCCGCCGAGCGGGTGGGCATCGAGCTTCCCGGGGACGGCGGGGCTTTTCTGCGCCGGTGCTGCAAGATGGCTACCGGCTCCGGCAAGACCATCGTGATGGCTATGGTGATCGCCTGGCATATCCTCAACAAGGTCGCTTACCCGCAGGACTCCCGCTTCGCCAAAAATGTTTTGGTGGTGGCCCCGGGGCTGACGGTGAAGACCCGTCTGGCGGTGCTGGAACCGACGGCGGTGGGGAACTATTACGAGGCCTTCAACATCGTGCCTTCGGCCCTGCTGGACAAACTGCGGCAGGGAAAGGTGCGGGTGCGCAACTGGCATGTTCTGGCCTGGGACAGCGAAGAGCAGGTCAAGAAACGGCGTAGCGTGGACAAGCGCGGCGTCAAGAGCGACGAAGCCTACACCCGCGAAGTGCTGGGCGAGATGGCCAAGGCTCGCAACCTGCTGGTGATCAACGACGAGGCGCACCACGCCTGGCGGGTCAACTGGGAAGCGGAAGGCAAATACTTGCGCAGTCGGGATATGAAGGACAGCGCCGAGGAGGCCACGGTCTGGATTGGCGGGCTGGACCGGCTGCACCGTTCGCGGGGCATCCTCACATGCTACGACTTTTCCGCAACGCCCTTCACACCGTCGGGCAAGAAGAGCAGCGAGGAGGCGCTCTTCGGCTGGATCGTCAGCGACTTTGGGCTGAACGACGCCATCGAATCGGGGCTGGTCAAGACCCCGCGCGTGGTGGTGCGCGACGACGCCGTGCCGGACGCGAAGACCTACAAATCGCGCCTCTACCACATCTACAATGACCCGGACGTAAAAGACGACCTGAACCGCCCGGCCGGGCCGGAAGAACCGCTGCCCGACCTGGTACTGAACGCTTACTACCTGCTGGGCTACGACTGGCGGGAGGCGTGGAAGGCGTGGAAAGAAGCCAATCTGCCCACCCCACCGGTAATGATCACTGTCTGCAATCGCACCGAAACGGCGGCGCGGGTCAAACACGCCTTTGACTCCCGGCGCATTCATATTGACGAACTGTGCGACCCGGAGCGCATCCTGCACATTGACTCTAAGGTGCTGAAGGAGGCGGAAGAGCGCGAGGAGCCGGTTGCACCGCTGGAGACGGCGGAAGCGGACACTGAGACCGAAGAAGCCGAAGCGCCAGCGGAGCGCAAGCTGACCAAAGCCGAACAGGCCGAACTGCTGCGCCGGACGGTGGATACGGTGGGCAAGGCCGGGCAGCCGGGGGCGGGCATCCAGAAGGTCATTTCCGTGGGTATGCTGAGCGAGGGCTGGGACGCCAAGACGGTGACGCACATTATGGGCCTGCGCGCTTTCACCAGCCAGTTGTTGTGCGAGCAGGTGGTGGGGCGTGGCCTGCGGCGAACATCTTACGAAGTCAATCCGGAGACAGGGCTGTTCGAGCCGGAATATGTCAACATCTTTGGCGTGCCCTTTACCTTCCTACCCCACGAAGGGGGCGAGGACGGGCCGCCTCCGCCACCCACGCCCAAGACCGCAGTCGAACCGGACCCGGCAAAGGCGGAATTTAAAATCCGCTGGCCTAATGTGGTACGCATTGAGCGCGTCTTTCAGCCAACGCTGACGCTGGATTGGGCCAAGGCGCGTACACTGGAACTGGACGCCGCACAGACAGCGCAGGTGGCCGAACTGGCCCCGGTGCTGGAAGGCAAGCCGGACGTGAGCCAGATCAGCCGCATCGAGTTGGAGCGTCTGGCGCGGGAGTTCCGCATTCAACGCATCATCTTCGTGACGGCGCGAGACGTGTTCGACCAGATGAAGCACACCTGGCAGGGCAGCCGCGAGGTCTTGCTGGCCCAGTTGGTGCGCATCGTGGATGAATTCATCCGTTCGAACAAGATCGCCATTTCCCCGCCGCTGTTTTATCAGGATGAGCTGCGCCGTCGGCTGATCATCACCCTCACTATGTCGCGGGTGGTGCAGCACGTCTGGGAGGCGGTGCGGCAGGATAACACCGAACGGCTGACGCCGGTGTTTGACCGCGACCATCCCATCCGCGCCACGGGCGAAATGCGCACCTGGTATACCGGAAAGCCCTGCGAGCGGACAAAAAAATCGCACATCAACGTCTGCATTTATGACAGCGCCTGGGAAGCGTCGGACGCCTTTGTGCTGGACGACAGCAAGCACGTCGCCGCCTGGGCCAAGAACGACCACCTGGGGTTTGAGGTACTCTATGTTTATCGCGGCGTAGTACGCAAATACCGGCCCGACTTTCTGGTGCGGCTGACTAATGGCGAAATGATCGTCCTGGAGACCAAAGGGCAGGATATGGAGCAGGATAAAGTAAAGCGCCGCTATCTCGAAGAATGGGCACAGGCCGTGAACGCCCAGGGGGGCTTTGGGCATTGGCGTTGTGCGGTGGCGAAAGAGCCAGGCGAGATTCGGGATATTCTGATCAAGAATGACGCAACCGAAGGGAGAGGCTAACAGGCGCTCCACCGGCACGGGGAGCCTTAACCCCCCTAAAGCCTAAATTAGAATTTTTCAGGCCTATTTTTGTTTGAGTCGAGTAGACCAGTTTCTCCAGATACCGCAGGTTGAGGTTTGTTTTCTCCGTTTACCGCCTGGTTTCCCGGCGGTGCCACAT